>NZ_CAXAHB010000047.1:0-13103 GCF_963968385.1 uncultured Oceanicoccus sp. | reverse complement strand
AAGAAAGCGCCAGCAAAAAAATCACCGGCAAAGAAAACCGCGGCCAAGCCCGCATCTAAAGTGAAAAAAGCGGTAAAAGCAGCTGCTACCCAGAAAAAATCCACCCCTAAAAAAACCAAGGCAAAGACCCAGAAAACAAAACCAACATCTTTACCCGAAAATGCGACCACGCTAGAGCAAGTTAAAGCAGAACTAGAAACACAAACGCCGATTAATAAGCCAGTGCCGAAGGTTGCGCCGGTGAAGAAAGTTATTCATAGAGTTGAGCAAAGTCTCGCTCTAGACCCTATGGAAAAGCTTGAAGAGGAAGTGAGAAAAGAGAATGCCAACAACGGCGACAACGCCCCAATTCGTAGTTTGTTTGATTTCTAACTGGGCTTAGATTCAAAAACCTGTTCAGGTGAAACTTGAACAGGTTTTTTTATACCCGCTATTTAATCAACGCCGCTAGCCGTGTAAGGTCTGTCAATAACTTCTCCCGATCCGTTGCGGCAAGTTGCGAGCCATAAAGGTCAAGATTGTCGATCATCGCCTTAGCCGGGTCAGCAGTGCATAAGGTCAGCGACTGCAACTGCTGATAGATCAAGTTCTGCTGGCGCAGCTCAGCATCAATTTCCAAGCGCTTGACCTGTTCGCGAAAAGCGTCGTCGTCGCTATCGGTTAAAAAACGGCGGATGGCGCGTAATGGCTGCACACACTGTTCTTGCCATGGCGTGGTAATAGTTATCAGTTGTTGCAGATGTTCAAGGCTTAGACACTGGCCCTGTGTGCCCAACCAACCACAACTCAGCAATATATTCACATCAGCGTTATCGTGATCCTGTAATGCGATCAATAGCGGTGCTACATCGGGCCGACGGTAAACCGCTAACGAGTATTGCCATAAAAGGTTATCTTGCATAGTCAATTCCATATTTTCGTACTGCCATTACTTCATTTCCAGTACAATGCTGCGCCATGATCACACTGGAACAGATAAGCTTACAACGAGGCAGCAAGTTCTTGCTAGAGCAAGCGAGTGCTGTTTTTCACCCCGGCCAGAAAATAGCGCTGATCGGCGCCAATGGCACCGGCAAATCTAGCCTATTTCAATTACTACTAGGCCAACTCAGCAACGATGACGGCACGGTCTCGATCCCGCAACAATGGCGTATCGCGCATATGGCGCAAGAAGTCGCGACCAGCGAGCGCAATGCACTGGACTATATCATTGATGGCGATCAGCAACTGCGTACCATTGAGGCCGAGATGCAGCAAGCTGTGCAAGATGATCGCCATGAAAAGCTGGCGCTATTGCATGAGCAGCTGGATACCATTGATGGCTATAATGTCAAAGTGCGAGCCGAACAATTAATGCTGGGGCTGGGCTTTCAGCTTAGCGATATCAATAAGCCGGCCAATAGTTTTTCTGGGGGTTGGCGTATTCGCTTAAATTTGGCGCAAGCCTTGATGAGTCCTTCTGATTTGTTGCTGCTCGATGAACCGACCAACCACCTTGATCTCGACGCCGAGCTTTGGCTTGAGCAATGGCTGCAACGCTATCAGGGCAGCCTGTTATTAATTTCTCATGATCGGGATTTTATCGATAGTGTTTGCGAAGGTATTGTCCATATCGAACATAAGCGCTTAAACAGCTATAAGGGCAACTACTCTGCCTTTGAACGCCAACGAGCCGAACGTTTGGCCCAACAACAAGCCAACTATGAAAAACAACAAGCTCGCAAGGCAGAAATTAGTGACTTTGTCCGGCGCTTTCGAGCCAAAGCCACCAAAGCCAAACAAGCGCAGAGTCGCTTGAAAGAATTAGCCCGAATGGAAGATATTGCGCCAGCGCATATCGACTCGCCCTTTGATTTTAGTTTTCCCGAACCCGAAAGATTTTCCGATCCGCTGTTAAATTTAAGCCATGCCGATTTGGGTTATGGCGAAACCACGATCATCAATCAAGTGAATCTCAGCATTCACCCCGGCAGCCGGATTGGATTATTGGGTGCCAACGGTGCCGGTAAGTCTACTATGATCAAATCTCTGGCCAGTGATATTGCATTATTATCAGGCGATTTTACCAAGGGTGAAAATTTACAACTAGGCTATTTTAGTCAACACCAGCTGGAAGCGCTTGATTTGGATGCCAGCCCTATATTGCATTTACAGCGCTTGAGTCCAAAAATCCGCGAGCAGGAAATTCGTAATTTTCTCGGCGGCTTTAATTTTCACGGCGATATGGCAGTAGAGCCGATAAGGTATTTTTCTGGCGGTGAAAAAGCTCGCTTGGCGCTGGCCATTGTCGTATGGCAAAAACCGAATCTCTTATTATTAGACGAGCCAACCAACCATCTCGACTTGGAAATGTGCCATGCGTTAACAGTGGCCTTGCAAGCTTTTGCGGGCGCTGTCATCGTGATATCACATGATCGCCATTTATTACGCAATACCGTCGATCAATTTTTACTGGTTGCCAATGGCAAAGCGGATTTGTTTGAAGGCGACCTTGACGACTATGGCCGCTGGTTAATCAGCCAGAGAAAGGCCGATAGTTCTGTTATCGATAACAGCAAAAACCAAGCCGAAAAAGTCGATAAAAAAATACAGCGCCAACAGGCCGCTCAAGTAAGAAAAAAATTGAACCCGATCAACAACGCTATTAAAAAAATTGAACAGCAGATGGCAAAAACTGACCAGCAGCTAGCCACTATTGAAACCGCTTTGGGCGATAACAGTCTGTATCAGGACGATAATAAGGATAAACTTCAACAGCTATTGCAAGATCAGGCCAAACTGGTGCAGCAAAAAAATCAACAGGAAGAACAATGGCTGGAATTAAATGATGATTTGGAAAGCCTGCAGCAATCTTTATAACCGCCTAGCGCAAACGACGAATCTTGAACTTTCGCCCCTTAATCTTGCCCTGTTCTAATCGTTTTAATGCTTTATTAGCCACCTTACGATCTATCGCCACATAGGCTACATAATCCAGCACAGTAATTTTTCCAACAGCTTTTCCATCTATACCTGCATCACCGGTTAATGCGCCCAAGATATCACCTGGTCTGACTTTTTCTTTTCGTCCACCGGCAATACATAAACTGACCATAGGTGGTTCAGTGACAAAGTCGATATTGGCATTAAGTATCTCAGCCGCTTCAAACTCTATTGGTTTATTTTGATACTCAGCAATGGCATCCAGTTTATATTTTTCAGCATCGGTGAACAGACCTAGCGCAAGACCTGCTTTGCCTGCCCTTCCAGTTCGACCGATACGATGAATATAAACTTCAGGATCCCGGGGTAGTTCATAGTTAATTACCGCAGGTAGATCATCGATATCCAAGCCTCTGGCAGCCACGTCTGTTGCGATCAATAACGAACAACTACGCTGGGTAAACTGTATTAATACCTGATCTCTATCTCTTTGTTCCAAATCGCCATGCAGGGCTTTGACACTTAAACCTTGATCGCGCAAATATTCACAGAGCTGCTTGACTGCTTTGATGGTATTACAAAAAATTACCGCGGAGTCGACCTGATGATGGGCTAGTATTCGCATCAAGTTAACCAGCTTGTGTTCTTTACTGGAAATATATAAGGCTTGGTGAATATGGCTAGTGCTATGGATAGACTCTACACTGATTTCAATCGGTTCTTGCTGAAACGCAGCACTCAGTGATTTTATTGGCTTTGGGTAGGTCGCGGAAAATAATAAGGTCTGCCGTTTTGCCGGCGTTTCGCCAATAATATGCTGGATATCATCATAGAAGCCCATATCCAACATCCGATCGGCCTCGTCTAACACCAAAGTGTTAATTCGCCTGAGCGATAATGTTTTTTTGCGGATATGATCTTTTATTCTACCAGGGGTGCCAACAATAATATGCGCACCATGTTCCAGAGAGCCAATTTGTGGGCCGATCGATTGACCGCCACATAACACCACAACCTTAATATTTTGCTGGTAGCGCGCCAACCGGCGAATTTCTGTGGCCACTTGCGTACTGAGCTCCCGTGTTGGACACAAAATCAGACTCTGCGCTGCAAAATCCCTTGGATTGATTTTAGTCAACATGCCAATAGCAAAAGCGGCGGTTTTACCACTGCCTGTTTTGGCTTTGGCGATCACATCTTTACCCTCTAACACCAAAGGTAAACTTTGCTGCTGGATAGGCGTCATGGTTTTATAACCAAGCTGTTGCAGGTTATTTAACTGGCCAGACGGTAAATCTAAGGTAGAAAATGGGCTATCGATTACGGCAGACTCTAGATAGTTATAGACAGGGTTAGTTGCTGGCGCGGAGTATAACAGAAGTAGCGTCGGTTAAGGCTGATCCGTTGTAGCAGTAACCAATAGCTTCTGATAGACCGACCTTAGAAACAATAGAAATAATGCCGATGAAATCCCTGAAGCAGCAAAGATCATACACATCACCATAATTTGATAGCGGGCAGCAATAAGCGGCGAGACGCCGGATAAAATCTGTCCGGTCATCATTCCCGGCAAGGATACCAAGCCTACGGCAAATAATGAGTTAACGACCGGTATTAGTGATGCATTAAAGGCTTTCGCTCTGGCCTGTTGAAAATTATCGCCATGCTGAATTTCCGAGAAAAACCTTTCTGCGGATAAACTCACACTGGTCATTGCGCTGGCAAAGACCATACCTCCCAACGGAACCATATACTGGGGAGCATACCAAGGCTGCACCTGTAATACCGCCTGACTAATAACTAACAGGGTAACACCGCCACCGATGGCGATGGCAAAGCAGGCTTTTGCCAGCAAGGCTCGCCGATACTCAACCACGGCATTAAGCGCAATCCAGCTGGACACTGCAATCATCAGCAGTAACACCGTCAACACCACTATAGGAAGATCGGTGGAAAACAGGTAGGCCAGGCAATAGCCCACCGTCAGTAATTGCACCAGCATCCGGGCAACCGCATAAATCGCATTACCATAGTCGAGTGACCAATGATAATAAACCAATACTACCGCAACCACTGGAATAAAGGCTAACGCCAGATTAGCCAGAGCTACAGCCTCAATAGATGCTTCCATAATAACCTAGCAGCAGGCTTCGCCAGTGCCAGTACCTGCTTGCAGCCCACCTTTGGTTTCTCCAGCAGAACGTAATGTACCGGCAGGTTTACAAAAGCGACCCAGATTGGTTGCCTGCGCCGGGGATATACCTACAAAATCTTTGGCATAAGGACCTTTTCTAATCAGGTCAAAGGTTCGGCGGGAAACAGCAATACGCTCACCTCTTGGATAACGATTACCTAAATCATCAAATACTTCGCTATAGGGGCCGCGGTATAAAACAGCCTCACCGGCATCGTAAAGATTGGCTTTGTCAGGTTTGGTGGCTAACAGCGTTACTGATCGAAATTCAATATCCTCAACAACCTGCCAGGGCCGATCATCCCACTTGTCATAACCGACGGCGACAAAGCCGGCATCAAGAAATGCCTTCAGGAATTCTTTTTCTTCAAATGCACCGGAAATACATCCACTCCAGAGGGTTTCGTCCTGCTGTAAACTGTCAGGCACATGCTCATCCGACACGATATCTGAAATAGCAACACGGCCACCGGGCTTTAGTACCCGAAAAATTTCATTAATCATTTGTTGACGATCGGCTTTAGCCACTAAATTTAACACACAGTTCGAAATCACCAGGCTCACCGAATGATCGGCAATCATAGGATTATTTTTTCGCTGTTGCTGTTTCCATGACTCTAATAAATTGAATTGCTCAACATTCATCACCGGGTCGGCTTTTAACTTTGCCTCCAGAGCCTCAACGCTTAATCCAAGATCCTGAATATATCCTTTATGAAAAGTCACCCGGTCGTCACCGAGCTTTTCCGCCATGGCTTTTTGATGACTACGAGCCAAAGCCAACATATCATCGGTCATATCGACACCAATGACATGACCCTGTTCACCAACAAGTTGAGCAGCCATATAACAAATCTTGCCGCCACCAGAGCCCAAATCCAGCACCACATCGCCCTCCCTGACATAACGGGAAGGATCGCCACAACCATAATCTCTTTCTATAATTTCCTGCGGCAACATGCTCAATAGCGAGGTATCATAATCCACGGGACAACAAAGCGCTTCTTGACGCTGATTGGCTCCTTCGGCATAACGCTCACTCACACTGACTTCAACGGACATAGTATTTACCTTTATTTTTGTAATATATTGGATTATCGACGCCAGGCATGGAATTTTTCTACCCACTGTAACAAGCCCTCTGGCTTATGTGCTTTTTTCCATTCGCCGGCAGCGTATTTATTCGCCTCACTCAAGGTGGGATAGATATGAATTGTTGCCATCACTTTATTCAAACCCAGACCATGGCGCATAGCTAATACATACTCTGCAATCAGTTCGCTGGCATGGTAGCCAACAATCGTAACGCCAAGAATTCTATCTTTGCCGGGCACCGTCAATACTTTCACAAAACCATGGGCTTCGCTATCCGCTATGGCTCGATCTAAATCATCAATCCCGTATTTGGTCACTTCATAGGTTATATTCTTGGCCTGCGCTTCTTTTTCGTTGAGTCCAACTCTTGCTACCTCAGGATCAGAAAAAGTAACCCATGGCGTTATCGAATAATCAACTTTGAATTTTTTAAAGCATCCAAATAGGGCATTAACAGCAGCATACCATGCCTGATGAGAAGCCATATGGGTAAACTGATAAGGGCCAGCCACATCGCCACAGGCATAAATGGTAGGACAGGTGGTGCGTAAATATTTATCCACGGTAACCGTACCATTATCGTTGCAGGCGATACCCACATTCTCAAAGCCAATATGCTCTGTGTTGGCCTGACGGCCGTTGGCCAATAAAATTTGATCGCAATCCAGACCAATGTTATCACTGTTATTAATAGCGACTTGTGCCGTTTTAATATCACCATGCTGTTGCAACTCGATAACCGAGCTATGTTCTAACACTCGTATACCATCTTGTTGAAACTGGGCTCTGATTTGTTCGGCCACATCATGATCTTCTTTCGGCATTATTTGGCTGCGTACCACCATGGTCACTTCGCTACCTAAGCGTACAAACGCTTGCGCCAACTCACAACCAATCGGGCCACCGCCAATAACAACTAAATGTTTGGGCAACTCGCGCAGTTGCCAAATGGTATCCGAGGTTAAATAGTCGCAACTGTCGATACCGGGAATAGATGGCACCGCCGGGCGGCCGCCGGTCGCTACAATAATATTGCGAGCACTCAGCGTTTCGCCATTCACTTCCACCTGCCATGGCGAAATAATGGTTGCTTTACCCTGCACACAATTAACGCCTAGCTCGGTATATCGCTGAACTGAATCATGCGGTTCTATCGTCGCAATAATTTTTTCAACACGAGCCATCACTGCCGGAAAATCCACTTCACCGGAAACATTTTTTAAACCATAGTCGGTGGCGCGCCTTAAATACTGATTAATCCGGCTGGAACGAATAATGGCCTTGCTGGGTACACAGCCAGTATTTAAACAGTCGCCGCCCATTTTATGTTTTTCTATTAAGGTAACTTTTGACTTAACCGTAGCGGCTATATAGGAAGACACCAAACCACCAGCACCGGCACCAATCACCAATAGATTATTATCGAACTGTTTCGGCTTTTTAAAACCGGATTTTTTGTAACTCGACCAGATCTTTCTTTTGTTAACAACCGCAACAATCAGCTTGGCAATCCAAGGAAACAGCCCCAAAAGTATAAAGGAGCCCAATAAAGCCGGTGATAAAAGACCACTCAAACTTTCCAACTGCGCCAACTGGGTCCCGGCATTAACATAGACCGCAGTACCGGCCAGCATGCCTATCTGGCTCACCCAATAAAAAGTCCAGAGCTTGATCGGGGTTAATGCCATCGCCAGATTAATCACAAAAAAAGGAAATACGGGGACTAAACGCAAGGTAAATAGATAAAAGCCTCCTTCCTTTTCAACACCTTGATTAATCGCCGTGAGATGACCGGTAAAACGCTGCTGCACCCAATCGCGCAATAAACTTCGAGCTATCAAAAAAGCCAAACTGGCACCGATGGTTGAGGCAAAGGACACTAGCAACAAGCCCCAGCCCAAGCCAAATAAAGCACCACCCACTAAAGTCATCACTGCAGCACCGGGCAGCGAGAGTGCGGTAACAAGCACATAAATAACAAGATACATCAGGGCAACTAACAGAGGCTGCTGTTGCTGATATTGGGCAATAGCTTGCTTCTGGCTATTAAAAAAATCGAGGCTGAGGTACTGGCTGACATCAAAGTAGAAAAAACCACCCACGGCGAGCAGTATGATTAGGAACAGAATTTTTCGTTGCATGGCTTGATCGTACCTGCAGTGACTATAAAACGAGCGAGTTTTAACGAGCGGGCTTAATTACCGCCTATCAGCAGGCGCCTAGATGAAGCTTTATATTAACGCTAAGTTGATATTTTACCAGTATATAGCTTTTCTAAAGCGGAGATTAAGCATCCATCGATGCTGTCGTTCTGTCTCACCGCCTTGAATTTTGCTGTTACGCCCCTATTATAGCAGACAGCCTTTCAAGCCTTGTCAGTTAAACGCTGGATGGTATGATATCGCACCCACTACGACATGCCGAGATCATGTTGTTACTAACAGAAATGCTCAATCACAACGAATACCACAGGCCCAGTGCCTCATAGTTTTGGAGAATAATCATGAGCGACAATATCGTTCACGTCACAGACGCCAGTTTTGAAACCGATGTATTAGGTGCCGATATGCCAGTATTACTCGACTTTTGGGCCGAGTGGTGCGGCCCGTGTAAGATGATTGCCCCAGTCCTTGCGGAAATTGCTACACAATATGAGGGCAAGCTGAAGGTCTGCAAAATGGACGTCGATGCCAATACCGAAACAGCCCCCAAATTCGGCGTTCGCGGCATCCCAACCCTAATGATCTTCAAAAATGGCAATGCTGAAGCCACTAAAGTCGGCGCTCTTTCCAAGACTCAGCTTAGCGAATTTATCGACGGTGCCCTATAAGTGTTCTTATTCTAGCCCTGATGGAAAAAAAGTGCGCCTCAGGGCTAGACGCATTGGCATTTCAGTGCTAAATTCTCTTTCGACTGCACTGTCTGCGTCACCCCAATACCCTTTTTCCTTAAATTTAGCTACCTAAAACTGTCTCAAATACCCGAAAATCTACTCGCGTCCGCGTACTACCTTGGTAGTTTTCATTACCTGAAATCAATTCTAATAATCCTATGAATCTAACTGACTTAAAAACCAAGCCCACCCAGGAATTACTTGATATCGCCAAAGACATTGGTCTGGACAATATCGCTCGCCAACGCAAACAGGATATTATTTTCTCTATCCTCAAGCGTCATGCTAAAAGCGGTGAAGATATCTCCGGTGATGGGGTATTAGAAATTCTGCAGGATGGCTTTGGCTTCCTTAGAAGCGCTGACTGCTCTTACTTGGCCGGTCCGGACGATATTTACGTTTCCCCCAGCCAGATTCGCCGCTTTAATCTGCGTACCGGCGACACCATTTCCGGCAAGATTCGCCCCCCAAAGGACGGCGAACGGTATTTTGCCTTACTGAAAGTCAGCGAAGTTAATTACACCCAACCCGAACAATCGAAAAATAAAGTCCTATTTGAAAACCTTACTCCGCTATTTCCCGATGATCGCTGCGTGCTGGAAGTCGGCAATGGCTCAACAGAAGATTTAACCGGTCGTATTATCGATCTGACCTCACCGATTGGTAAAGGCGCCCGCGGTCTGATCGTCGCACCACCCAAGGCCGGTAAGACACTTATGCTGCAGCATATCGCCCAAAGCATGGTGCGCAATAATCCCGAGTGCTACATGATCGTACTGTTGATCGATGAGCGCCCTGAGGAAGTCACAGAAATGCAGCGATCGGTACGCGCCGAAGTGGTGGCATCGACCTTTGATGAACCACCGGCCCGTCACGTACAGGTAGCCGAAATGGTTATCGAAAAAGCCAAGCGCTTGGTTGAACATAAAAAAGACGTTGTTATTTTATTAGATTCGATTACCCGTCTGGCCCGCGCCTATAACACCATTATCCCCTCTTCCGGCAAAGTACTGACCGGTGGTGTTGATGCTCATGCACTGGAACGTCCCAAGCGTTTCTTTGGTGCCGCTCGTAATGTTGAGGAAGGTGGCAGCTTAACCATCATTGCTACGGCGCTAATTGATACCGGATCCAAAATGGATGAGGTTATCTACGAAGAATTTAAAGGCACCGGTAATATGGAGCTGCATCTTGATCGCAAGGTAGCAGAAAAACGGGTTTACCCAGCCATTAATATTCGCCGTTCCGGTACTCGTCGTGAAGAGCGGCTGACGGACGAGGAAGAATTGCAAAGAATGTGGATACTGCGCAAATTATTGCACGGCATGGAAGATCTACAGGCAATCGAATTCTTGCTGGATAAACTGAAAGACACCAAAACCAACGACGAATTCTTTTTGTCGATGAAGCGAAAATAATGCTTGGGGCGGGTTTGTGATAATTCGCCCCAACTGATTAATCCTCCATGAAATATAAAGACCTTCGTGACTTTATAGCTTTTCTTGAACAGCGCGGTGAGTTAATTCGCGTTACCGAACCTGTCAATCCCAAACTGGAAATGACTGAAATCTGCGACCGTGTTTTACGCAACGGCGGCCCGGCTATTTTGTTTGAAAACCCTATTGGTTTTTCTACGCCTGTGCTAACTAATTTATTCGGCACCGAAAAACGGGTGGCGCTGGGCATGGGTCAGGATGATATTATCAAACTACGCGAGGTGGGCGAACTGCTGGCTTATCTGCGTCAACCCGAACCGCCTAAAAGTTTAAAAGATGCCTGGGATAAAGCACCGCTGTTAAAAAAGGTGCTACATATGGCGCCCAAAATAATTAAAAAACCCGCCTGCCAGCAACATATTATTGCTGGCGATGAGGTTGACCTTTATCAGCTACCCATTCAAACCTGCTGGCCTGACGATGCCGGCCCATTAATTACCTGGCCCTTGGTCATTACTCGAGGCCCGAATAAAGAGCGTCAGAATCTCGGTATTTATCGCATGCAGCTAATCGGTAAAAACAAACTGATTATGCGCTGGCTATCACACCGCGGTGGCGCTTTGGATTTTCAAGAATTTCAGCAGCAAAATCCTGGCAAGCCTTACCCAGTTTCAATTGCTTTGGGTGCCGACCCGGCAACGATTTTGGGCGCAGTGACACCCGTACCCGATAGCCTCAGTGAATTTGCCTTTGCCGGATTACTGCGCGACGGCAAAACCGAAGTAGCCAAATGCTTAAGCAATGATTTAAATGTTCCTGCCAGTGCAGAATTTATTTTAGAGGGTTATCTTGCTGCGGGAGAAATGGCTGACGAAGGTCCTTTTGGTGACCATACCGGCTACTATAATGAAGTCGATCAATTTCCTGTGATGACTGTCACCCATATTACTCATCGCGACAATCCGATTTATCATAGCACTTATACCGGCAGGCCGCCGGATGAACCGGCTATTTTAGGCCTGGCTTTAAACGAAGTTTTTGTGCCTATTTTGCAAAAACAATTTCCGGAAATTAGTGATTTTTATTTGCCCCCGGAAGGCTGCTCTTACCGCATAGCGGTGGTTAGCATGAAAAAACAATATGCTGGCCATGCCAAACGCGTGATGATGGGCGTATGGTCTTTCTTGCGGCAATTTATGTATACCAAATTTATTGTTGTTACCGACGATGATATCAATGTCCGCGATTGGCAAGATGTGATCTGGGCCATGACGACACGCATGGATCCACGTCGTGATTGTGTTTTTATTGATAATTCACCGATCGATTATTTGGATTTCGCCTCACCTGTGTCAGGCCTCGGTTCTAAGATCGGCTTTGATGCCACTAATAAAGTGCAAGGGGAAACAAACCGCGAATGGGGCCAGCCTATTGTTATGGATCAAACCACTCAACAACGGGTTGATGATATCTGGTCTTGTTTAGGCTTGGATTAACTATTCGTGGCTACATCACTGCTCGAGTTACCGCCACTCAGTTTATATATCCATATTCCTTGGTGCATCCGCAAATGCCCTTACTGCGATTTTAATTCTCATACCGCTAAAAGCATTCCCGAACAAGCGTACGCCAAAGCATTAATTGAAGATCTCGATTTAGAATTATCGCTTGTCCAGAACCGTCAACTGTCCTCGATTTTTTTTGGTGGCGGCACCCCCAGCTTATTTTCAGCAGCAACGATTGCCGACATTCTTCAACAGGTTGAAAAACGCATCTCCTTTACTGCAGATATTGAAATTACGCTTGAAGCAAACCCCGGCACAGTGGAACAAGAAAAGTTTTCTGGCTATGCGACAGCAGGGATTAATCGTTTGTCGATCGGCGTACAAAGTTTTAATGCAGAGCATTTAGTATCATTGGGCCGCGTCCATAATAATATTGAAGCGATCAACGCTGCAAAGGCGGCCAGACAGGCAGGGATTGATAATTTTAACCTTGATTTAATGCATGGCTTGCCGCAACAAAGCGGGCAGCAAGCACTTGACGATATTCAACGGGCTATTGATTTAGAACCCACGCATATTTCTTGGTATCAACTCACTATAGAACCTAATACCGCCTTTTATAATGTACCCCCCACCCTGCCAACGGATGATCATCTTGCAGAGATTCAAAATAGGGGCGAACAGCGTTTACAACAATATGCCTACTCCCAATATGAAATTTCTGCTTATTGTTTAAAAGCAAAGCAGTCACTGCATAATATTAACTACTGGACATTTGGTGACTATATTGGCATCGGCGCCGGCGCTCATGGCAAGCAAACTGATCTTGCTAATCAAAGGATTTTACGACGCTGGAAAACCCGGGCACCTAAAGATTTTCTTAATCGCGAAAAAACCTTTATAGCCGGTGAAAGGATTTTATCAGCGCAAGAACTTCCCCTAGAGTATATGATGAATAGTTTACGGCTTAATCAAGGCTTTCAGACGCAGCAGTTTGAACAAAGGACCGGACTGGCTATCGATAGTCTAAAACCAAAATTAGATAATCTGATGCAAAG
>NZ_CAXAHB010000046.1:0-14625 GCF_963968385.1 uncultured Oceanicoccus sp. | reverse complement strand
CCGAGATGGAGATTTATTGTGAATAAACTGATTAAGCTAAGCCTGCTTGCCGTTGTATTATGTGCTTCTATTGCCGCCAATGCCCAAGGCAAGATTGCGGTATTTAATGCTCAACAAGCCATTATCAATACAGAGCTTGCCCAAACGCGCTTAAAAGCTCTGCGCGAAGAGTCTAGCTATGCAGAAAACCGCAAGCAGTTAGAAGCTTTAGGCAAAAGCTATCAGGATAAGCTAGCACAGTTGCAAAGAGATGCGGCTGTGATGAGTGCAGAGCAGCGGCAGAACGAAGCTAAAATTATTCAGGAAAAGCGTACCGATATCGAGTTTGTGCAAAGAAAATTACAAACCGCAGAACAGCAATTATTTCAAGCGGTTGCTCAGGAAATGGCGCCTAAAATGCAACAGGCGGTGAGTGAGTTGATCAAGGCTGAGGGTATTGGTTTATTGCTTAATCAACAAGCGGCTTTGCACGTAGATAGCAGCTTTAGTATCACGGCAAAAGTGACCGATAAACTTAATCAAGCCAAGTAACAACCTGAACGGCTTAGGTGCTGAACAATGGCTGATCATCAATATAGCTTGGCCGAATTGGCTGAGCTATTAAGTGTGAAATATGTAGGCGATGCGGAACTTGTTATTTCCGGATTGGCTACGCTGGCTAATGCTGGGGCAGGTCAGCTAAGTTTTCTTGCCAATCCAAAATATAAAAAAGCGTTGGCAACTACCCGTGCCGAAGCGGTTATTGTTGCTGCCGATATGGAAGGTGTCGGCCCAGCCAATCGTTTAATTTCTGATAATCCATACCTGACTTACGCAAAAGCTTCACAACTATTCGCAGCATCCTCTTTGCCACAGACCGGCATTCATCCCTCGGCTGTTATCAGCCCCAGCGCCAGCATTGATCCCAGCGCCTACATTGGCGCCAATGTCACCATTGCTGAGCATGCGGTTATTGGTGCTGCTACGGTGATTAATGCCGGCTGTGTAATCGGTAACAATACAGTACTGGGCGAAGCTTGTTTGCTGCATGCCAACGTCAGTCTATATCATGATGTTAGCTTGGGTAACCGCGTCATTGTTCACAGCAATACCGTTATTGGCAGTGACGGTTTTGGTTTCGCTCCTTCGCCGGATCGTGATCAGGGCGGTTGGGTCAAAATCGCTCAGCTCGGTGGTGTGGTTGTCGGTGATGATGTTGAGATTGGCGCCGGTTGTACTATAGATCGCGGCGCTCTGGATGATACTCGTATTGGCGATCGTGTGATTCTTGATAATCAGATACAAATAGCTCATAACGTTGAATTGGGCGTTAATACCGCTATTGCAGGCTGTGTGGCAATTGCAGGCAGCACCAAAGTCGGTAAAAACTGTACCATAGCTGGGGGTGCGGCTATTACCGGCCATCTCACCATTGCCGATAGCGTTCATATTACTGCCTTTACTTTAGTGACTAAATCGATTGCCAAAGCCGGCACCTATTCTTCTGGTACGCCGATGCAAGAGAACCGTATTTGGCGCAGAAACGCGGTAAGATTTTCGCAGTTAGATGAAATAGCGAAGCGATTAAGCGATTTGGAAAACAAAGTAGACTAAAGTCAGTTTGATAGGTTTAACCATCCGTCATGGATATAAAAGAAATACAGCAATATCTACCACACCGCTATCCGTTTTTATTAGTAGATAGGGTGGAGGAATTAAACCTCGGTGAGTCCATTACCGCGATTAAAAATGTTTCTATCAATGAGCCATTTTTTCAAGGTCATTTTCCACAGGTCTCGATAATGCCCGGCATGTTAATTGTTGAAGCCATGGCTCAGGCTTGCGGTATTTTAGGGTTTAAAACCTTGGACAAAACGCCGGCCGATGGCTCAATTTATTTATTTGTCGGTGCTGATAATATACGTTTTAAACGACAAGTGGTGCCGGGTGACCAGTTGGTATTAAAAGTCGAATATGTGTCTGATCGTCGTGGTATCTGGAAATTTAAAGGCAACTGTTATGTGGATGGTCATCTTGCCGCTACGGCTGATATTATGTGTGCCGACAAATCGTTTTAATATCGCAAGAATAAATAGCATAAAAATAGGAAGATTCGGTTTTGATAGATTCTCGAGCAATTGTTGACCCCAGCGCCATCATAGCCGACGATGTTGAAATCGGCCCATGGACCATTATTGGGGCAGATGTGGAAATAGGCTCAGGGACGGTGGTGGCTTCCCATGTAGTGATCAAAGGCCCGACTAAAATCGGCGCTAACAATAAAATATTCCAGTTTTCTTCCGTCGGTGAAGATACCCCCGATTTAAAATATCAGGGCGAGCCCACCCGTTTGGTGATCGGTGATAATAATGTCATTCGTGAAGGTGTCACCATTCATCGCGGCACGGTTCAGGATCGCGGTGAAACGATTATTGGCGACAATAATTTATTGATGGCCTATGCGCATATTGGCCATGACTCAGTCGTTGGCAATCATACGATTTTTGTTAATAACAGTGCTATTGCCGGTCATGTCACCGTTGGCGATTGGGCAATTCTTGCCGGCTATACGCTGGTTCATCAGTTTTGTCAGATAGGTGCTCACAGTTTTACCGGCTATGGCAGTCAGTTGGGTAAAGATTTGCCGGCCTATGTCACAGCCACTGGCCAACCGGCTGTACCAAAAACGATCAATGTTGAAGGCCTGCGTCGCAGAGGTTTTAGCAGTGAAGCGATTGCCGCCATTCGCCGTGCTTATAAAGTGGTTTATCGTCAGGGTCTGACTACCGAAGAGGCGATAGTGAAATTGCGAGAAATGCAGCAGGAACATCCAGAAATTATCTTGCTAACTGAGTCTTTGGAGGCTTCCACACGCGGGATAGTGCGTTAAACGAGACGGTTCTATGTCGACAATACGTATTGGCATTGTAGCGGGTGAGGCTTCGGGCGATATACTTGGCTCAAGCCTTATGCAGGCCATTAAACGTAAACACCCTAATGTAACCTTTGAGGGTATTGGCGGTCCGCTGATGATTGCCGAGGGCTTTGATAGTCATTTCCCGATGGATCGTTTGTCGGTTATGGGTCTTGTCGAACCGCTTAAACGATTACCTGAATTACTGCGTATTCGTCGCCATCTAAAACAGCATTTTATCGATTCACCCCCCGATCTGTTTATTGGTATTGATTCGCCGGACTTTACCCTGAATATTGAGCTGGCACTTCGCAACCAAGGTATTTTAACCGCGCACTATGTTAGCCCTTCGGTATGGGCCTGGCGTCAGGGGCGAGTGAAAAAAATCGCCAAAGCGGTGGATAGGATGTTGACGCTATTACCTTTTGAAGCCGAGTTTTATCATCAACATAATGTTCCAGTCACTTTTGTCGGCCACCCTCTGGCAGATAAATTTTCTATTGAGCATGCTGAATTAGCTATGCAAAAACAATCTGCAAGAAGTGCTTTATCTTTAGATGATAACGCTACCATTGTAGCTTTACTGCCGGGTAGTCGTGGCGGTGAAGTAAAAATGTTAGGCCAGTGTTTTATTGAGACGGCACGCTGGTGTTTACATCAGCGAGCAGATCTTAAGTTTGTGATTCCCGCCGCTAATGATCAGCGTCGACAGCAGTTAGAAGCTTTGCTGCAACAGCATGGTGAGGGTCTGCCAATCACCTTGGTCAATGGTCAGTCGCAAAAGGTAATGGCAGCAGCGGATATGGTGCTAATGGCGTCGGGTACCACGACATTGGAGGCCTTGCTATTAAAAAAACCAATGGTCGTTGCCTATCGTTTCGCCGCCCTTAGTTATTTTATGATTTCCCGTCTGGTTAAAGTGCCGTATTTTTCTCTGCCCAATTTATTGGCAGGAGAAGAGCTGGTGCCCGAGGTGTTACAAAAACAGGTGCGAGCTGACATGTTGGGTCCACTGGTATTGGCAGGGCTACACAAAGAGGCTCAGGCGCAGATTATTGACCGGTTTACCGATATTCATAAAACCTTGAAGCTTAATGCTAGCGAGCGTGCAGCGGATATTTTATTGACGATGATTGAGAATAACCGAGAGCAGCGATAAGGTTTTGGTATTGGGCCTAATGTGTTTTTTTGCGCGCATTGGATATCGACCTATGAAATTCAGCACTTCAACGCCATCTAACTAACCAGAGCAAAACCATGGAGCCATTGATCTCTGAACCATTTATCTCTTCCTACAAAGGCCACCTGTTCGCCGGTGTGGATGAAGTAGGGCGCGGACCCTTGGCGGGTGATGTCGTCGCTGCCGCCGTTATTCTTGACCCCGACAACCCCATCGAGGGATTGGCTGATTCCAAAAAACTGACCGAAAAAAAGCGCGAAGTTTTATTCCCGCTGATTCAACAGCGAGCTTTAAGCTGGTGTGTGGCGCGTGCTTCGGTACAGGAAATTGATCAAATAAATATCCTGCAAGCCAGTCTGTTGGCAATGAAACGCGCTGTTGAAGGTCTGGCACAGCAGCCAGAGCATGTGCTGGTAGATGGCAATAAAATGCCTGCATGGCGCTATCCCGCCGAGGCAGTCGTTAAGGGAGATAGCCGGGTACAGGCAATCGCGGCAGCCTCGATTTTGGCCAAAGTAGTCCGTGATCGGGAAATGGTAGTTTTTGATCAGCAATACCCTGAATATGGCTTTGCTGGCCACAAGGGCTACCCCACCAAAGTACATCTGGCGGCTTTGGAAAAATATGGCCCCACGGCTATCCACAGAACCAGCTTCGGGCCAGTAAAAAAGCGGATGGAGCAAATGGCCTTACTGTGATGATTCCGTTACACTCGAAATCCATAAATACTCTAATTATCACCGATTAATCGTAGTCTTCTTATGAGCGTTTCTTTCGTCCATCTCCGCTTGCACAGTGAATTTTCACTGATTGATGGCCTGACTCGTATTAAACCGTTGGTGAAACAGGTCGCAGAGTCAGGGATGCCGGCTGTGGCATTAACGGACCACACCAATTTCTATGCCCTGATCAAATTTTATAAGGCAGCGGTCGGCGCCGGTATTAAGCCTATTTACGGCAGCGACTTTCATGTTATGGACGACCATGATGAAAGCCAAATCAGTAGTCTTTGTTTATTGGCGCAAAACAATCAAGGTTATCGCAACCTCACCGAATTAATATCCAAAGCCTATCAGCAAGGCCAGTATTTGGGTGCGCCCTATATCAAAAGCTCTTGGCTAACGCAGTATAACGAGGGATTGATCGCTCTCTCGGGTGGTCGTAAAGGCGAAATAGGCCAGGCATTACTGGCATCGCGACATGATCAGGCCCAGCAGCGGTTGGGCGAATTAATGGCGTTGTTCCCCAACCGTTTTTACCTTGAGCTACAGCGTACTGGCCGCGAGTATGAAGAAGATTATTTGCATGCCGCGATTGAGTTGGCGGTTGCCATGGATTGTCCGGTGGTGGCCACTAATGAAGTCTGTTTTCTTAATGGCAGCGATTTTGAAGCCCACGAAACCCGTGTCTGTATCCATGATGGCCGGGCGTTGGATGATCCCCGTCGTTCACGTGCCTATAGTGACCAGCAGTATCTTCGCACCCCGGAAGAAATGGCCGAGCTATTTAGTGATATTCCAGAGGCTTTGGCTAATACCGTTGAAATCGCCAAGCGTTGCAATGTTGAGATTGCGCTGGGTACTTATTATCTGCCCGAATACCCCATCCCTGACAATTTTGAAAAGGATGCTTTTTTTAAGCAAGAATCCTATGTCGACCTGCAGCAACAAACTGAAAAATCCCTAAAGACAAAATGGCAGGGCAAGGAAGATACGCCCGACTATGCCAAGGAATTAATGACGGGAATCTTCTTTAGAAAAATTTCTATAGAGGGTTTAAACGAACGGCTGGATTTTTTATTCGGTGATCAGGCTAAAGATAAAGCACCGGTGTATCGAAAGCGACTGGATTTTGAGCTCGATATTATTTTGGAAATGGGTTTCCCCGGTTACTTCCTGATCGTTATGGACTTTATCAAATGGTCTAAAGATCACGATATTCCGGTAGGGCCGGGGCGTGGTTCGGGTGCCGGTTCGCTGGTGGCCTATGCCCAAAAAATCACTGATCTTGATCCGCTGGAATATGATCTGCTATTTGAGCGCTTCCTAAACCCTGAACGTGTTTCCATGCCGGATTTCGATGTCGATTTCTGTATGGCTAACCGTGATCAGGTAATTAACTATGTGGCCGAAAACTATGGCCGCGATGCGGTAAGCCAGATTATTACCTTCGGTACCATGGCGGCCAAAGCGGTAGTCCGCGATGTAGCCAGAGCTCAAGGCAAGTCCTATGGCTTGGGCGATAAACTGTCAAAAATGATCCCTTTTGAAGTTGGTATGACCTTGCAAAAAGCGTTTGAGCAGGAACAGACGCTTAGAGATTTTTTGCAAAATGACGAGCAGGCACAAGAAATTTGGGATATGGCGCTGCAGTTAGAAGGTATTACCCGTAATGTCGGTAAACACGCCGGCGGTGTGGTCATTGCGCCTTCAAAGCTGACCGATTTTGCGCCGCTTTACTGCGATGAAAGTGGTGAGGGCCTGGTTACCCAGTTCGATAAAAATGATGTTGAAGAAGCCGGTTTGGTTAAGTTTGATTTTCTCGGCTTGCGCACGTTAACCATTATCGATTGGGCGGTTAAAATGATTAACCGTCCCCAAGCCGATGGCAGCAGCCTTAATATTGAAATTGAACGAATCTGTTTAGAGGATCAGGCCACCTACCAGCTGCTAAAACGCGCCGAAACGACGGCGGTGTTCCAGCTTGAATCTCGCGGTATGAAAGATTTGATCAAGCGCCTGCAACCGGACAATCTGGAAGATATGATTGCGCTAGTGGCCCTGTTTCGTCCGGGCCCGCTCGACTCCGGTATGGTCGATGACTTTGTTAACCGTAAACACGGCCGTGCCGAAGTGGCCTATCCTGATGCCCGATATCAACATGAATGGCTAAAACCCATTCTTGAACCCACCTATGGCGTTATCGTTTATCAGGAGCAGGTTATGCAGATCGCGCAGGAACTTGCCGGTTATAGTCTGGGTGGCGCTGATATGTTGCGTCGGGCAATGGGCAAGAAAAAGCCTGAAGAAATGGCCAAACAGCGTCAAACGTTTGAGGAAGGTGCAAAATCCAAAGGTGTTGACCCAACCTTGGCAGTCAAGATTTTTGACTTGGTAGAAAAATTTGCCGGTTATGGTTTTAACAAATCCCACTCCGCTGCCTATGCCTTGGTGTCTTATCAAACGGCGTGGTTAAAAACACATTATCCGGCTGAGTTTATGGCTGCCACCATGAGTTCGGAACTACAAAATACCGATAAAATTGTCACTTTTATCGAAGAGTGCCGAGCGATGAAACTGGATTATCGCCTGCCTGATGTCAATGAAGGCGAGTATATGTTTACCGTTAACAAAGAGGGTGCGATTGTTTACGGTTTGGGTGCCATTAAAGGCCTAGGCGAAGGCCCAATAGAAAATATTATTGCCGCTCGCGACAGCGGCGGCCCATTTACCAACCTGTTTGATTTTTGTGAGCGCACCGATCCGCGCAAAGTCAACAAGCGTGCCATCGAAGCCTTAATACGCTCAGGTTCGTTCGATACTTTGGGTGTGGAAAGAGCGGTGTTGTTGTCCTCCATGCCGGCAGCGATAAAAGCCGCCGAACAAAGTGCCGGTAATCGTGATGCTGGCATGATGGATTTATTTGGCGATGTGGTTCAAGCCGATGATAGCGGTGATGTTTATGCCGATCATCATAAAGTCAGGCCGTTGACTGCCAAAGAAAAACTCGGCGGTGAGAAAGAGACTCTGGGTCTCTATGTTACCGGTCACCCGATTGATGAATATGAAAAAGAACTGCGTCAGTTTGTTCGCAATCGTATTGTTGATTTAAAAGCCGACTTCAATCATCAGACCATAGCAGGTCTGGTGGTGGATCTGCGTACCATGAAAAACAAACGCGGCGAGACTATGGCATTTTTAACCCTCGATGATCGCTCGGCGCGTATTGAAATCAGCTTGTTTTCAGAGGCCTTTGAGCAGGCGCGAGAAAAGATCAGCAAAGGTGCGATTTTGGTGGTAGAGGGCAAAGTCAGCTTTGATGATTATTCGGGCCAGCTAAAAGTCCGCGGTAGCACCGTAAAGACCTTGTTAGACGCTCGCCAATCCAATGTCAAAGCGCTGGAGCTGAGTCTGCAAAATACTGATTTTAACGGTGGCAGCGGCTTTAGTAGCGAGTTTAAGCACATACTAGAGCCCAGCCGGTTAAATGGACGTTGTCCAGTCTTAATTGACTATCAACGCGATGGCGCCAAAGGCCAGCTTAGATTGGGCAGCGAATGGCAAATTCAGCCCAGCGATGAGCTTATTCAGCGGTTAAAAGATCGCTTTGGTGACGATAGCGTGCAACTGAATTTTGTCGAGTAAAGCGATTTTTAGCGCCACAGAAGGTCGACTATAAGGCCGTAATCGCGTATCGTTGCGCACAGTATTTAGCCGTTTAAGCCTGCGGGCTTATAGGAAAGACAACAAACTCTGAACTGAGATTATGAACCCCAACTACCTAGATTTTGAACAACCCATCGCCGAACTGGAAGTAAAGATTGAAGAGCTACAGCTGGTGGGTTCTGATAATGACATCAATATCGGCGAAGAGATCAACAAGCTTCGCGAAAAAAGCATCAAGCTGACCGAAAAAATCTATTCAGACCTCAGTCCATGGGAAATCGTTAAAGTAGCGCGTCACCCTATGCGCCCATATACCCTAGACTATATCAGCCGCGTCTTTACCGACTTTGAAGAGCTGCATGGCGACCGTCACTTTGCCGATGACTCGGCGATTGTCGGTGGCTTGGCTCGTTTAAATGGTGAGCCGGTGATGGTTATCGGTCAGGAAAAGGGCCGTGGTGTGCAGGAAAAGGTCAAGCGCAACTTTGGTATGCCCAAACCGGAAGGCTACCGCAAAGCGCTGCGGCTGATGGAGATGGCCGAGCGTTTTAACTTGCCTATCGTCACCTTGATCGACACCCCGGGCGCCTATCCGGGTATTGATTCAGAAGAGCGCGGTATCAGTGAAGCCATTGCCCAAAATCTGGCAGTGATGTCGCGACTCAAAACACCGGTTATCTGTGTGGTGATTGGCGAAGGCAGCTCTGGTGGTGCTTTGGGTATCGGCGTCGGCGACCATTTGGCGATGTTACAATATGCCACCTACTTTGTTATTTCCCCTGAAGGCTGTGCCAATATTATTTGGAAAACCTCAGAAAAGGCGCCTGATGCAGCAGAGGCTATGGGTCTTACCTCAACCGTACTGGAAGGTCTCGGCATAGTCGATGCGACCATTAAAGAGCCTCTGGGTGGCGCCCATCGCGATATTGATACCATGGCCAGCCGTATTAAAGAACATCTGATCGAGCAGTTGGCAGCACTCAAGGCCATGCCGCAAGATCAGCTACTAGACAAACGCTACCAGCGCTTGATGTCTTACGGCAACGAGTAAACCTAGGGTGGCTTTACATCCACCTGACTGAGCCAGAGTATGTCTTTTTCACCTAGCCAACTGGC
This sequence comes from uncultured Oceanicoccus sp., assembly GCF_963968385.1. Classification (NCBI taxonomy): domain Bacteria; kingdom Pseudomonadati; phylum Pseudomonadota; class Gammaproteobacteria; order Cellvibrionales; family Spongiibacteraceae; genus Oceanicoccus; species uncultured Oceanicoccus sp. The sequence continues at coordinate 5,051 of NZ_CAXAHB010000046.1, read as the reverse complement.
TACACAGCTTACGCCTTTTCTGCATGCCCCGCGTTGGTTGGTGGCTTACAGTGGCGGTGTTGATTCCCATGTGCTGTTGCACAGCTTAATGCAATACCCCGATCATCCTCCCATCGAAGCTATTCATATTAATCATCAGCTGCAAGCTGAAGCCGATTGGTGGGCCGATCACTGCCAGCAACAGGCCGATCAACTAAATATTCCATTGCATACCCGGCGGGTTACACTGGAGAACACAGGCAACTTTGAACAACAAGCCCGTCAAGCGCGCTATCAAGCTTTTGAATCCGAGCTTAATGCCGGTGATATCCTAATGCTGGGTCATCATTTGGACGATCAGGCAGAAACGCTAATGCTGCGTTTATTGCGCGGCAGTGGTTCCCGCGGGGCCGCCGCCATGCCAGCCAGCCGCCCGTTAGGGCAAGGGCAGCTGGCTAGACCTTTGCTCGATATTCCCCGTAGCGTGATCAAGCAATACGCTGAAGACCATCAGTTGCAGTGGATTGAAGACCCCAGTAACCAGTGCAGTGACTATGATCGCAACTTTCTACGGCTGCAATTATTGCCAGCGCTGGCCTCACGTTGGCCGGCATACCGCCAGACCTTGGCGCGAGCGGCATCCTTGAGTGGGGAAACGGCCGATTTAACCGATCAGTTGGCGCTATTGGATTTTGAGCGTGCTGGGGTTTCTCCGCAACAAACGTCCTTCCCGATTACACTATTAGAAAACCTCAGCCGAGCCAGACAAAAAAATCTGCTGCGCTATTGGTTGAGAGCCAACGGAGTTAGCATGCCCTCTGTTAGCCAGTTAGAGGTTTTATTAGAACAGGCGCTTAATGCCGAGCAGCAGGCACAGCCATTAATCCGTTGGGGTGAAATCCAAATCAGGCGTTTTAATGGCGCGCTGTTTGTGATGAACCGGCAGCCCGAGTTTGATAGCGCCCAGATTTTTAATTGGGATTTATCGATGCCTTTGCCGTTGGAGCAGGGGAGTTGTCTATTAACCCAGTCTCACCAAGGTCGAGGTATCAATCTGGCGCGGTTAAACGCTGCCAGCGTAACGGTACGTTTTCGGCAGGGCGGTGAGCGCTGCCAACCAGCGGGGCGGGCCCATTCCCAGAGCTTAAAAAAATTATTTCAGGAATATCAATTAGCCCCGTGGTTAAGGGATAGAGCGCCGTTACTCTACTGTGGTGATGATATAGTTGCCGTGGCTGACTTATGGGTTTGTGAGGGCTGGGAGGCTGGGCCGGCTGATCACGGTGTCAATCTTATCTGGGAGCCCGATCACAGCCAGAGGGGGTGAGAAATCATCCGTCAGCCCGTATAATCGAGCGCCTTAAACTAATGCCTTAAATTAATGATAGTAAAGAGCAATACTCGCTATGACCGCACGCACCCGCATTGCCCCATCGCCGACTGGTGACCCCCATGTAGGCACGGCTTATATAGCCCTGTTTAATCTTTGCTTCGCCCGTCAGCATGGCGGTCAATTTGTGCTGCGGATTGAAGATACCGACCAGAGCCGTTCAACTGCCGAGTCCGAGCAGGCGATTTTTGATTCGCTGCGTTGGATGGGATTGGAGTGGGATGAAGGCCCTGATGTCGGTGGTGAATTTGGCCCCTATCGTCAAAGTGAGCGCAAGGGTATCTATGCTGAGTATGCCGAGCAATTGATAACCAAAGGCCATGCCTTTCGCTGTTACCGCACCGCGCAAGAGCTAGATGAATTGCGTGCGAATTTAAAACAGCAGGGCCTAAATCGGGCGCTAAAACCCTGCGACCTTGAACTACCCGAAGACGAAGTAGCAAAACGCGAAGCCGCCAATGCTCCCTACGTTATTCGGATGAATGTGCCGATGGCAGGCAAAGTTGAGATTGAGGATATGTTGCGCGGCACCATGGAGCTGGATTGGGCGCTAGTCGATGCGCAAATTTTGCTGAAATCAGACGGTATGCCTACCTATCATCTAGCCAATGTGGTCGATGATTATCTAATGAAAATCACCCATGTTCTGCGCGGTGAAGAATGGATAAATTCCGCCCCGAAACATAAATTGCTGTATCAGTATTTTGGTTGGGATATGCCCGCGCTTTGTCATTTACCTTTGCTCCGTAACCCTGATAAATCCAAACTTAGCAAACGTAAAAACCCGACCAGCATTTTATATTATCAGCGCATGGGTTACTTGCCGGAGGCGCTGGTAAACTACTTGGGCCGAATGGGTTGGTCCATGCCGGACGAAAGTGAAAAATTTAACCTACAACAAATGCTGGATAATTTTGATATTCAGCGCGTTAGTCTCGGCGGTCCAATTTTTGATGTCGAAAAACTTAGCTGGTTGAACGGTTTGTGGATTCGCGAGGATCTAAGTCAGGAACAGCTGGCACAACGTTTACATGACTGGGCTCTTAACAAAGAAACTCTATTAAAAATACTTCCCCATGCGCAGCAACGCATGGAAACCCTGAGTGATTTTGCACCCATGGCTGCATTTTTTGCATCCGGTATGTTGCCGATCAATGCCGATAGTTTTGCCGGTTTAAAACTGCAAGATGAGGATTTAATCCAGACTTTGCAATTTGCCTTATGGCAGTTGGAAGGCTTGGCAAACTGGCAGCGTGATGATATTTTTACCGCCATAAAAGCGGTCGCTGATAGCATGGAAATCAAAGTTAAAGACTGCTTTGCGCCCCTATTTATCGCTATAGCCGGTACCACCGCCTCAGTCTCCGTGATCGATTCAATGACCATTCTGGGGCCGGATATGTCGCGGGCAAGACTACGCTTTGCTATTGAGCAATTAGGCGGGCTAGGTAAGAAAAAACTCAAGAAACTGGAAAAGATCTATAGCGACAAATTCTAAGTCTGGCTGAATAGTCGCACCGGGCGACATAGATAGGCTTAAACGTCAATAAGCTATTGATTGTTAGACTTTTTTCCTGCAGTTATTGACAACCAGAGTGTCCCCGCTTATGATGCCGCCTCCCAAATTCGGGGCTATAGCTCAGCTGGGAGAGCGCTACACTGGCAGTGTAGAGGTCAGCGGTTCGATCCCGCTTAGCTCCACCATACAAACGTTAAATTTTGACGACTTAAAGGCCTGCCTTGTTGCAGGCCTTTTTGTGTCTGGCGAATTCAGTTCGCACCTCTATAAGGGAAGTTGCAGTGTCAGTCTTCTCAGTCATTTCTGATGTGCCATTTAACTAGTGAAGTGATTCTATTTATTATGATGGCTAGACTATAAGCTATTGATTTTATCTGTCTTTTTCAAAAAATCAGGCAAGTGACAAAACTTCTTATAAATAAATCGACACTCAACAGCAAAGAATAATTGTGTAACCAACTTCAGAAATGTACCATACCCCCTATGGGTATAAAATATTTAGTCCTTATAATTCTCGCAACACTTTCTCTTAGTGTAGATGGCAGGCCGGTATCTTATCCTGGCGGCTACACCTTAATGACTAGATCAGATAATTTCCAAAATTCTATTTATTTGCATTACTCGCCTAGCTACAAATACGCAATTGGAGTTGAGGGTAAAAAAGACAAGCTTGTTGATGAACATTATTCATTGCTTAGATTGACCTATCTGATTAATCGAAAAAATACCGATAATTCTCAAAGAAATTTATACTTTCAAACCGGATATAGTTTGGATTCTAGTGATCATTCTTTTTTTGGTATTCATGGCGATTGGGAAACACGGCGTTATTTTATGGGATTTGACTTAAAAAAAGTTGAGTCAAAAAATCAAGATTATTTTGAGCAGCAATATCAAATAGGTTTTGCTCCATATCTTGGCGAGTATGACGATCTTCACACATGGATTATGTTGAAAAGCAGAAAAAATTCAATTACAGATAAAACTTCAACCTATCCTTACCTAAAATTATTCAAAGGAAACTATCTTTTGGAACTGGGCTACAACGGAAATTCTGATTGGGACTTTCACTTTATGCATAGATTTTAAGGAGCAGAGATGAAAAAGATCTTTTTTGTTTTGCTTGTTTTCTCATCATGGGTATTGGCAGATCAGCAAGACCACATGATGCATCATTCTTATGAAGACCAACAAAATATAGCGCAACATAAAAACGAAACATTTATCGATGGGGATAAATTTGGTGTTGATAAGAACAGGTTTAACAACTTTGTTAAAAATCTTAGCAACGTCCAGGTGGCCATCATCAGTGTTCAAGGCATGGTCTGTGATTTTTGCGCTAGAGGTATCGAGAAAACCTTTAAAAAGGATTCGAATGTTATCAATATTGACGTTGATTTAAATAAGGGCAAGGTTTTAGTCGCATACTCAAAGAATAGTGAGATAGACTTTGCTGATATTAAGGAAAAAATAACTGCAAACGGTCAAAATGCCATAAACATGGAAGTTATTACACTCTAGCGTATTGATATGAAAAACAATTCGACTAACTTTATCTCATTGTTTTTATCAACTTCAACATTGGTCTGCTGCGCTATGCCGGCACTTTTTGTTGCACTTGGCGCAGGGGCATCATTTGCAAGTTTGATGAGCTTTTTGCCCTTTCTGGCCATCTTATCTCAATATAAAATTGCCATTACTTGCTTTGCAGCCGTTATGCTGATTATTGCTGGTTTTGCCAATTACAAATCGCAATATGCACCTTGTCCAGCAGAGCCGGAATTGGCAAAACTTTGTATGCAAACCAGAGCACGTTCTAAGTTTATATTTACTCTGTCTTTAGCAGTTTTTACATTTTCAACAATTTTCACTTATATAGTGCCGAGGATTATATGAGCCACCCATGTCACAAAGAACAAATAGCTAGTATAAATAGAGTTGAAGGTCAGATTCGTGGTATTGCTAAAATGATTGAAGAAGAAAAGTATTGCATTGACATTCTTAATCAATTAAAAGCTGCTAAAAGTGCAATTTCAACCATAGAGGGTAAAATTTTAAAAACACACTTAAAAAACTGCTTAAGAAATACGCTAAACAGTGACGTAGATTTTGAAGAAAAAGTCGAAGAGCTTCTTAAAACGCTAAAAAGATAACTTATTTATA
>NZ_CAXAHB010000045.1:0-15880 GCF_963968385.1 uncultured Oceanicoccus sp. | reverse complement strand
AAGCCGAGTTAGTTGATAGTGAAGCCATCGATCAAACCATCGTTAGTGACGAAAGCGATATTACCGCCTAATTGCCCTTCCATTTACTATTAACTAAAGCCGTTTGTTATGACTGACGCTCCTGCTGGCGAAAAATTGCAAAAACTTCTCGCTCAGGCGGGTATTGGTTCCCGCCGTGAAATGGAAAAAGTTATTGATGCCGGCCGGGTTCAGGTCAATGGTAACATTGCCCGTCTGGGTGACCGCGCCAGCCGCCGCGACAAAATCTCGGTTGATGGGCATCTGGTTAAAATCACCGATGAAAATATTGGCCGTGTTCTGGTCTATAACAAACCTGAAGGTGAAATTTGTTCACGCAATGATCCCGAAGGCCGCAACACCGTTTTCGACCGTTTACCTAAAGTGAAAGATAGTCGTTGGATTGCTGTAGGCCGTCTCGATTTTAATACCACCGGGCTATTACTGTTTACCACTGATGGTGAATTAGCCAATGCCTTGATGCACCCGTCTTCAGAAATTGATCGCGAGTATTTATGTCGTGTGCTGGGTAATGTCGATGAGGCCATGATACAGCGTATGCTTGATGGTGTTTTGCTGGATGATGGCGTGGCTAAATTTACTGATATCGTCGACGGTGGCGGCACAGGTGCCAACCGCTGGTTCTATGTTGCCATAATGGAGGGCCGCAATCGTGAAGTTCGTCGATTGTGGGAATCACAAGAGGTTCAGGTCAATCGTTTGAAGCGCGTGCGTTTTGGTAGCGTATTTTTGCCCCCCAAACTCAAACAAGGGCAATGGCAAGAAATGAATCACAAAGAGATGCAAGAGCTGTATAAAATGGTCTCTATGGATGCGCCAAAGCCGGTAAAAATTCTGCCGAAAGAACTGGCAAGCATAGAGCGCATGCAGCGCAAAAATCGCGGTGTCAAACGTTCCGCTCGCCCACGACGTTAATTAATCTTATTTGTAGCTCTCAAAACCGATAGGTATTTAAAACGTTTGTTTCAATAGCGGCCTAAGCTTTGGGCTGCGCGTCCAGCGCTTGCCCATTTACCCCTTGGCTATCCTGTCCCATCAAATACAAATACAGCGGCATAATTTTTTCAGGCAAAGGATTTACTGAAGGATCTTCAGCCGGATAGGCAGTATGACGCATGCCAGTATTGGTAGCACCCGGATTGAGAGAATTAACCCGAATATGGCTGGTATTAGCCAATTCATCCGCCAGCGTTTGCATCAAACCTTCTACTGCAAATTTCGATACGGCATAAGGTCCCCAATAAGCACGGCCCTTGCGACCAACACCGGACGAGGTAAAAACGATCGAGGCATCGGATGATTTTTCTAATAAAGGTAATAGCGCCTGAGTCATCATAAAGCTGGCATTGACGTTAATTTGCATCACCTCCAACCATTGTTCGCTATCAGTTTGTGCCACGGATTTACGGTCGCCGAGAATACCGGCGTTATGCAGTAAACCGTCCAGCTGGCCAAATTCCTGTTCCAGTGTGTTATGCATTTGCTGATAATCTTCCATCACCGCTCCGCCTAAATGGATAGGATAGATGGCGGGCTGTGGGTAGCCGGCTTGATCTATTTCGTCATAGACCGATTCCAGTTTTTCGATGGTTTTACCCGCCAGAATCACTGTCGCACCATGGGCGGCAAATGTTATAGCAGCGCAACGGCCAATACCATCACCGGCACCGGTAACAAGAATAGTGCGGTGTTTTAATAACTGATCGGGCGCTTGATATAAGTGTGGTGCGAGCATGCTGAATACCGTTATCGATTAACAGGAAAAGTGTTGGCTTAATAGTGTTTGAATATCACTGGCGTGGTCGACATAGAAATCCGCTTGCCAGTTTTCGGCGGGATCATCCGCTTCAATATAGCCGTAATTAACAGCTATAGTTTTCATGCCTGCGTTTTTGCCAGCCTCTATATCTCTACGGTGGTCGCCAATATATAGGGTGCGCTCTGCGTCGCAACCTAGCTGTTCACAGGCTAAAAACATTGGTTCGGGGTCTGGCTTGGTATGGCTTACATCATCTGGGCATACCATCACGCTACAGCGTTCGCTAAGCCGTAAATCCGCAACAATCGGTTCGGCATAGCGGCGAGGTTTATTGGTGACAATACCCCAGGGAATATTGCAGCTGTCTAACCATAGTAATAATGCATCCATACCGGGAAAAAGTGCCGTATTGACCGATAAGTGTTGGCCGTATAAATCGAGCAACTCCTGCCGTAAGGCATCAAAACCATCGTCACCTTCTCGCAAATCAAAAGCCAGTGTCACCAGTGCTCTTGCGCCGTGAGAAACGGTTGCGCGGATGGCGGAATAGGGTAGTTCAGCTTTACCATGGTTTTTTAGTAACCGATTTACTACCACAGCAAAGTCCGGTGCGGTATCTATTAAAGTACCATCCAGATCAAACAGCACGGCTTGTAGTGAGAGGGATGTCGCCATAAATAAGCTGCTTATTCTTAGGCCGGCTTGCGGGTATGAACCAGATAGTTAACCGCTACATCGTCTTCATTGAGGCGGTATTTTTTGCTGATAGGGTTATAGGTCATACCTGTTATATGCTGCAGCTGTAAACCGGCTTCGCGAATCCAGTGCCCGAGTTCCGAGGGTTTAATAAATTTATGGTAATCGTGGGTGCCTTTGGGCAGTAGCCGCAAGATATACTCGGCGCCAATAATGCTAAACAAATACGATTTTGGATTGCGATTAATAGTAGAAAAATAGAGATCACCACCGGGGCGAACCAAAGCGGCACAGGCTTTAATAACCGAGCCGGGGTCGGGGACATGCTCAAGCATTTCCAAGCAGGTGACAATGTCGTATTGGCCGGCTTCCTGCGCGGCTAAATCTTCCGCGGTAATTTGGCGGTAATTAACCGTTACGCCGGATTCCAGTTGATGCAATTTAGCCACAGATAAAGGCGCTTCACCCATATCAATGCCATTAACAGTAGCGCCACGTTGCGCCATGGCTTCACATAAAATACCGCCACCGCAACCGACATCGAGCAGGTTTTTTCCGGCTACCGGTGAGCGCTGATCAATATAGTTTGAGCGTAGCGGGTTAATCTCATGTAGTGGTTTAAATTCCCCATTTTTGTCCCACCAGCGGTTGGCCAGTGATTCAAATTTGGCGATTTCTGCAGGGTCTACATTAGTCGATGTATTCACTACGGTTTACCTTTTTGTCATCAGTGTTGAGTGTTGATCATTTTATCACGCCAGCTTTGCGCTTTGGCGGCAATTTCAGCAAGATCTAAATTTACCGGCTGGCGGTCAGCCAAAATTTGACGGCCATGAACCCAACTATGGCTGACATGATGGCCGCAGGCGGTATAGACCAATTGTGAAACCGGTGCATAGACCGGTTGCAGCTCAATGGCACTAAAGTCAATGGCGATAATATCGGCTTGCTTGCCGACTTCCAGTGACCCCAGCTTGCTATCGATGGACAAGGCTTTGGCGCCACCCAGTGTGGCGGCTTCTAGGGCTTGCCAGTCATTCAGTGCGGCAGCATCATCGGCTACGGCTTTGGCCAGCAGGGCAGCAGTACGCATTTCAGTAAACATATCAAGGCTGTTATTACTGGCGGCACCATCGGTCCCCAATGCAATGGTAATCCCTTGATCCATCAGTACTTGCACCGGACAAAAACCGCTGGCGAGTTTTAAATTGGATTGCGGACAATGAATCACCGAGGCACCGCTGGCTTTCACCATAGCGATATCCTCATCGCTGAGGGTCGTCATATGCACTAACTGGGTTTTGGGGCCTAATAGACCAAGATGATGCAACCGTGCTAGCGGCCGTTGGCCGTGCAGTTTAAGTTCGTTATCCACCTCTTGCTGCGTTTCATGCACATGAATATGGATACTGATATCCAGCTCAGCGGCTAACATGGCGACCTTTTGTAGTCCTTCATCGCTAACGGTATAGCTTGCATGCGGGCCAAACACCACATCCACTAACTCGCTGTGCTTAAAGTCATCCCGAACCGCTAGTCCTTTGCGAATATAGTCGTCCGGATTCTGTCCCCAAATAGTCGGAAAATTAAATACCGGAAAAGTAATCTGGGCGCGGATACCCGCATCGCTAGCGGCTTTTGCCACTACATTGGGGAAGAAGTACATATCACTAAATGTGGTGGTTCCCGAGCGAAGCATTTCGGCTATCGCTAATTGAGTGCCATCACGCACAAATTCTTCATCCACCCATTGCTGTTCGGCAGGCCAGATAAACTGTTCTAACCAGCTTTGTAGTGGTTGATTATCCGCCATACCGCGAAACAAGCTCATGGCAGCATGGCCATGGGCATTAATCAGTCCGGGGGTCAGTGTATGGGTTGGCAGATCAATGCCATGCTTGGCATCAAATTGGGCCATGGCTTGGTCTGTTGGCAGGATGGCGATAATGTTGCCGCCATCGATGGCAATAGAATGATTTTCCAATACCGTTTTTGCTGGTCGAATCGGGATAATCCAGCGCGCGCTGATTAAAGTATCGATCAATTGAGGTGTTGGATGGCTCATAGAAACGCTGAAAATCTGTTGGTATTTTTGTGTGTTGGCGAGTATAACCGGATTCCTCGGTAATTGCCCTGTATCGACTGGAAAAAGAGTCTATTTAAGCGCGATTTAGACGCCTTTTGGCTGTCGATATCGCATGGATTTATGGTATGATTTTAGCCTCGTTCAGATAGACGTTTTATCAGTAAAATCGCTACCAAATTTAAGCTAATAAATAGAAATCAACGGCGTAAAACTGATCAAATCCAAAATAATTAGGAATGCCATTATCTATGGGTGAATCAACCGATATTGCAAACCATGAAATCCTGCCGGTTAACATTGAAGACGAGCTAAAACAGTCGTACCTCGATTATTCCATGAGTGTTATTGTCGGGCGTGCTTTGCCCGATGTGCGCGATGGTTTAAAGCCGGTTCACCGTCGTGTGTTATTCGCTATGAGCGAGCTAAACAACGATTGGAACAAGGGGTATAAGAAATCAGCCCGGGTGGTCGGTGATGTGATTGGTAAATATCACCCGCATGGTGATTCGGCTGTTTACGAGACCATCGTGCGGATGGCTCAGCCGTTTTCACTGCGTTATATGCTGGTAGATGGACAGGGTAACTTCGGTTCCGTCGATGGTGATTCCGCTGCGGCTATGCGATATACCGAAATTCGCATGCGCAAAATTGCCCATGAAATTCTGGCCGACCTCGATAAAGAGACCGTGGATTGGGTGCCCAACTACGATGGCACCGAGCTGATTCCAGCCGTTATGCCCACCAAAATACCCAATTTATTGGTTAATGGCTCTTCCGGTATCGCGGTAGGTATGGCAACCAATATACCGCCACACAACCTGAATGAAGTGGTTACCGGCTGTTTGGCTCTAATTGATAACCCCGATATCACCATTGATGAGCTGATGGAGCATATCCCAGGCCCTGATTTTCCAACTGCGGCGTTTATCAATGGCCGTGCCGGCATTGTGCAGGCATACCGTACCGGCAAGGGTCGTATTTATATCCGCGCCAGAGCAGAAGTGATCAGCAATGAAAAAACCAACAAAGATACCATTGTTATCAGTGAGATTCCTTATCAGGTAAACAAGGCCCGGTTGATTGAGAAAATTGCCGAGCTGGTTAAAGAGAAAAAGATTGAAGGTATTGCCGAGTTACGCGACGAATCAGATAAAGACGGGATGCGTATCGTTATCGAAATGAAACGCGGTGAAATGGGTGATGTCTGCCTGAATAATCTGTATGCACAAACGCAATTGGAAAATGTTTTTGGGATTAATATCGTCGCTTTGGTCGATGGCCAGCCACGCTTGTTAAACCTGAAAGAATTACTGGAGTACTTTGTACTGCATCGTCGTGAAGTGGTAACACGGCGTACGGTTTACCTGTTGAGAAAAGCCCGTGAGCGCGGCCATATTCTTGAAGGTTTGGCGGTAGCGATTTCCAATATCGATGAAATGATCGAACTGATTAAAGCTTCTGATACCACAGCAGAAGCCAAAGAAAAATTATCCGCTCGCAGCTGGGCGCCCGGTGAAGTAATGGCCATGCTGGAGCGTGCCGGTGCTGGCGATACGCAGACGGCGGCTTCTCGCCCTGAAGATTTGGCTGAAAATTTCGGTTTTATTGATGGTCAATACCATCTTTCGCCGGTGCAAGTTCAAGCTATTCTTGATATGCGTTTACAAAAACTAACCGGCCTTGAGCATGAAAAACTGCTGAAGGAATATCAGGAAAAACTCGACGAAATTACTGAATACCTGAGTATTTTGGCCGATGCAGTTAAGTTAATGGGGATTATTCGTGAAGAGCTACAACTGATTGTCGACGAATATGGTGATGAGCGACGTTCAGAAATCATTGAATCACTACGCGATCTAACCGAAGAAGATTTAATTGCCGAAGAGGATCGTGTTGTCACTATCTCCAATGGCGGTTATGCCAAAACGCAGGCGCTTAGTGATTATCAAGCACAGCGTCGAGGCGGTATGGGTAAATCGGCAACTGCAGTAAAAGATGAAGATTTTGTCGAGCATCTGATTATTGCCAGCACCCACGATACGATTTTGTGTTTCTCCAATGTCGGCAAAGTGTATTGGCTAAAAGTCTTTCATATACCGCTGGCGGGCCGTAATGCTCGTGGTCGCCCGATGGTTAACTTACTGCCATTGGAAGAAGGCGAGCGTATTACCTCGATTATGCCAGTGCGTGAATATACTGAAGGTCATTATATTTTTATGGCCACTGCCAACGGTACGGTCAAGAAAACAGCGCTAACCGATTTCTCGCGTCAGCGTAGTGTCGGTTTACGTGCACTAGAGTTGGAAGAGGGTGATGTATTAATCGGCACCGAAGTCACCACCGGTGATTGCGATGTCATGTTGTTTAGCTCAGCCGGTAAAGCAGTTCGTTTTAATGAAAACGATGTTCGCGCCATGGGTCGTACAGCAAAAGGTGTTCGCGGTATTCGTCTTGAGCAAGGCCAGAAGATGATTTCATTGATCGTGCCTAAAGAGAATGGTCGTATGTTATCGGTTTCTGTCAATGGCTACGGTAAGCGCACTGAGTTTACCGAGTTCGCCACCAAGGGTCGCGGCAATAAGGGCATGATCTTTATGCAGGCCTCTGAGCGCAACGGTAATATTATTGGTGCCGTGCAGGTGTTTGATGGTGATGAATTGATGATGATTTCTGATCAGGGTACTTTGGTTCGTACCCGCACCGATGAGATTTCAGTATTAGGCCGTAATACGCAGGGTGTGCGAGTGATTCGCTTGAAAGAGGGCGAGCATGTTGTCGGCGTTGAACGTATTGATGAGCCAGATGAAGTTGTCGTTGCAACTGATGATGCTGAGATTACTGATGCTTCTGCCATTGATCAAAACACGGTAGAAGATACTGGAGAAAGCGCCGGAGAAGAATAGAAGCGCTGGCGCTTTATTCCAACAATAGTTTTAAGTGCGTCAGACTGCTGTTGTTGTGTTTGCAAGTCTGACGTTCTGTTTATAAATGAGGTTGATTTGATGTCCCGTAAGTATAATTTTTGTGCAGGCCCTGCTGCACTACCTGAAGCCGTATTACAACAGGCTGCAGCTGAGCTGGTTGATTTTCAGGGCGCCGGTTTATCCATTATGGAGATGAGCCATCGCTCATCCGAGATCGTAGCCATTGCCGAACAGGCCGAAGCGGATTTTCGCGAGTTGCTAGCTATTTCTGACGACTACGCCGTACTGTTTTTACAAGGTGGTGCCAGTACCCAGTTTGCGTCTGTGCCACTGAATTTGCTGGGCGATAAAACCGCTGTCGATTATGTCAATACCGGGCAGTGGTCTAAAAAGGCGATCAAGGAAGCCAAAAGATTTGCTGATGTTAATGTTGTTGCCAGTGCCGAAGACACCAATTTTACGACGATCCCGGCTTTTGATAGTTGGCAGTTGAATCAAGATGCGGCCTATTTACATTACACCCCTAACGAAACTATTGGTGGTGTTGAGTTTCTGTGGACACCCGAAGTCGATGTGCCGCTGGTGGCAGATATGTCGTCGACGATTTTATCGCGCCCCATTGATGTCAATCAGTTTGGTGTGATCTATGCCGGCGCACAAAAAAATATCGGTCCGGCAGGTTTAACCATTGTAGTGGTTCGTAAAGATCTATTAGGCAAGGCTAGTGCGCACTGTCCAACCATGCTGGATTATCAAGTCGCGGCTGAAAACGACTCTATGTATAACACGCCACCGACCTATGGTTTATATTTGGCCGGTCTGGTTTTTCAGTGGTTAAAAGCGCAAGGTGGTTTGTCAGCGATTGAAACCATTAACCGTCGAAAAGCGGATAAGTTATATAATTTTATTGATGCCAGTAGCTTTTATGCCAATCCGGTTGAAGTGGCCAGTCGTTCATTAATGAATGTGCCCTTTACCTTGGCTAATTCAGATTTGGATAAGCAATTCCTAGCCGAATCCGAAGCCGCCGGTATGTTAAACCTGAAAGGTCATCGCAGTGTCGGTGGTATGCGCGCCAGTATTTATAACGCGGTACCCGAAGCGGCAATCGATGCATTGATCGACTTTATGAGAGACTTTGAATCAAGAGCCTAAAGCCAATGTCAGATAAAAAGGATCTGGAACAACTGCGCCAAGAAATCGATTCAATCGATCAGCAGATTCATCAGTTGCTTAATCAGCGTGCTGAGTGCGCTGAGCGTGTGGCAGAAACCAAGCTGCAAGCATTTAGTGCTGAGAATGGCGAAGGTGATATTTCCAAGGTTATATTCTATCGGCCGGAGCGGGAAGCTCAGGTTTTACGTAACGTCATAGCGCGCAACAACGGACCGCTTGAAGGTAAAACCGTGGCGCGTATTTTTCGTGAAATTATGTCGGCTTGTCTGGCTTTGGAAAAGCCTATGGAGGTTGCCTATTTGGGGCCGGAAGGCACCTTTACTCAAGCGGCAGCCATCAAACATTTTGGTCAGTCTGTTATTAGCCTGCCTCAGCCCAGTATTGCTAATGTGTTTTCACAGGTTGAGTCCGGTCAGTGCAACTATGGTGTGGTGCCGGTAGAAAATTCCACCGAAGGTATGGTGAGTCATACCTTGGATAATTTTATGGATTCACCACTGAAAATTTGTGGTGAAGTCGAGTTGCGTATTCAGCTACATTTGTTAGCCAATGAAACGGCCAGTTCAGAGACCATTAAGACCATTTGTGCTCACCAGCAAGCTTTAGCGCAGGCCCGCAACTGGTTGGATAACAACTGGTCGGGAGTTGATCGTATCGCGGTTTCTAGCAATGCAGAAGCAGCAAAAATGGCTAAAAATGATCCGACGATTGCAGCGGTTGCCGGTGATATTGCAGCCGAGCAATATGGTTTGATGACAATGGCTAAAAGTATTGAAGACTTTGCCAATAACACCACGCGTTTCTTAATTATAGGAAGCGAACAAGTGCCGACCAGTGATAGTGATAAAACTTCGCTGATCGTTGAAGTCAATAATAAACCCGGTGCCTTGCTTAAGCTATTAGAACCCTTTCACAGCTCAGGGGTTAGCTTAACCCGTATTGATACCCGTCCTTCCCGTACTGATATCTGGTCCTATGTGTTTTTTATTGAATTTGAAGGTCATCAAGATGATGAGACTATTGCTCACATTCTAGAGGGTTTGGGTGATTATTCTCGCGTGTTAAAGGTTTTGGGTTCTTATCCCAAAGCGATACTTTAGTCCCTTTTTGGCCGTCTTTTCTGGCGGCCGTTTATGTTTTAGCGCAATAGGTTTTTATCTCTATTGCATAGGCAATGCAGATTATGTCAAAGAGTAAAAAGTTTAGTTTTCAAGTGCTGGAAGCAGAGGGCGCTTGGAAGGCTGAAATTATTCGCAAGGTAAGCGCCAGAAAGACTACCGTGACTAAAAGTCAGGCCGGCTTTGATTCTGAGCAGCAAGCAACCGCTTGGGCGGATAGTGAATTGCAAACTTTTATGCAACAGTTAAACGAACGCAATCAACGACGCAATCAAAAGCGCGACTAAAATCCTCAGGAAATATTGCCAGTCACACGAACCCGTTTGGAGCCGGCGGCGGGTTTTTCTTTGAGCGCATCTTGGCGCTGTTTGATCTGGCCATCAATCAGGTTTTTAACAGCAATGATCAGGCCGGTAAAAATAAAAGCACCGGGCGGCAAAATGGCCAATAAAAAGTGTTTGTAATCAGAGAACACCACTACCTTCCAGTTGGCAGCAGCTTCACCAAACAATAAATCCATATTATTAAACAAAGCGCCGGTACCAAATAGCTCTCGCAGGGCGCCTAATATAATTAAAATCAAACTAAAGCCAACGCCCATAATAAAACCATCATAGATGGCTGGTAGCAGCGAATTTTTAGATGCGTAAGCATCAGCGCGACCGAGAATAACGCAGTTGGTGGTAATCAAAGGCAGAAAAATACCCAGAATTTGAAAGAGCTCATAGGTATATGCCTGCATCAGCAATTCGGTGCAGGTTACCGCTGCGGCAATAATCATCACAAAGGCAGGCAGCCGAATAGCATCAGAAACCATGCCCCGTATTAACGAAACACAGGCGTTGGAAATAATCAGAACCAACATCGTTGCCAGACCCATGCCGATAGCATTAATTACCGTACCGGTAACAGCTAGCAAGGGGCATAGACCTAACAGTTGAACAATGGCGGGATTATTTTTCCATAAGCCATTGAGAGAGAGTTCTTTATAATTTACCTCACTCATAGTTTTTGACCTCGGCATCCATAGTGATGGACTGCTTAAGAATAGCCTGTTGATGTTGATTAAAGTATTGCAATGTTTGTAAGACCGTTTTAGTCACGGCGCGAGGTGTAATTGTGGCCCCGGTAAACTGATCAAACACGCCCTTATCTTTTTTAACCTTCCATAGATCAACGGTAGGGTTAACTAGCGATTTATTGATAAAGCTATTAATCCATGGGCTTTTCTTTATATCAATGGCATCACCCAGTCCCGGTGTTTCGCGATGCGATAAAACCCTCACCCCAGCCACCGTGCCGTCAATATTAATACCAATAATCATATCAATATCGCCGGTATAACCCTCTCTGGCAGTGGCGGGGAAAATAACCGCTACCGGCTCGCCATCTTGACGGGCAATATAGTATTGTTTCTCTGAGCGCAATCCTAAGCTATCACTGTCATTAATACGGTGGGCATCTTCCAGCATCGAGTTGTTATGACGTGATTTTGGAATAATTTCTAACAAGGCACGTTCTTCGGCCATGCGAATATTTTTATCAATCGTCTCTTTGGCGCTCAGATAAGTGCCGGCAATAATTGCGGTACTTAAAATAGCAAACAAGCCTAATAGCAGCGCATTACGACCGATAGATTTGCCTAACATTATTCGCCTCCTTGTTCGCCGGGAGGTTGATGCCCGTAAGTTCTTGGCTGAGTGTAATAATCCAGTAGCGGCGCAGCAAAGTTCATTAGCAAAACAGCAAAGGCAATAGCGTCAGGGTAGTTACCCCAGACACGAATCAAATAAAGCAGTAGGCCGATCAATGCGCCGTAAATCATTCTGCCTTTAATGGATACCGCTGAGGTTACCGGATCAGTAACGATAAAAAAGGCACCCAACATCGTTGCGCCACTCAGCAAATGGAATAGTGGTGAACCGCCCGAGGCAGAACTGCCGCCATCATAAAATAGCGCCGACACAACAGTCAGTGATATCAGCATGCTAATCGGTGCATGCCAGGTAAAGACTCGTTGTGATAATAAGAATAGACCACCGGCTAAAAAGCCAAGATTGGCCCACTCCCAACCTAAACCGCCCCATTGGCCAAACTGTGGTGACTGCTGCCATAAGTCTTCGATGAGCAGTGAATTATTTTGTTTAACCATATCTAACGGGGTTGCCATGGTAATGCCGTCAACGGTAAAGACGGCAATGGCCTCACGGCCAACAAATAAAACGCTAATCGAATCTAGTAAGCTAGGTAGCTCACCGGCAAAAGCCTGACGCGGTGCTGCCCATGTAGTCATTTCCACCGGAAAAGAAATCAGTAGTACCACATAACCGACCATTGCCGGATTAAAAGGGTTATAACCCATACCGCCATAAAGGTGCTTGGCAATTAAAATGGCAAAACCGACCCCGACTGCGATTAACCACCAAGGTGAGTAGGCAGGCATGGCAATAGCCAGTAATACAGCGGTCACCAGTGCACTGTAATCGCCGAGATAAAATCCCAGAGGTCGTTTGCGTAGAGTGAGAGCCAGTGCTTCTGCAGCCAGAGCCACTGCAGAGGCAAAAGCGATATTAACCAACACCCCCCAACCAAAGTGCCAGCTTAGCGCCAAAACTCCGGGGATAGTTGCCAGCAATACTAATTGCATCACCCGGGCTGTATTAAGCGGGTCGGTAGCATGGGGTGATGTAACTTTAAACAATGCCATAATTAATTGTTCTGTCTGTATTCGTCGTAGGCTTGCTGAGCATCGGCTAGTTTTTCTGCCAGTTTGGTTTGCGTTTGCATCAGGATATCAACGGTATCACTGCCTTCTGCCTGTGCGATCGTCAGTTTTTCACGGGTTTTTTCAACGCGTTTGCTTAAAGCATTAATGGCATTGAGCAAGCGTTCTTCATCGCTCATGGATGATGCTGCTTCACGTTTTGCCAATGCGCGGGCGATAGCATCTTGCGCGGCATCACCTGAGGCCATAGCCCGTGGTGTTTTTTGTTCAGCGCGCTGAATGGCCAGTTGCGCGGGATCGGCGCTGTTATTCAAGGCCGGATTATTGGCGATAAATTCATCTAAGGCTGTTTTAGCGGTTTGATACTTGGCTTCAGTTTTTTCTACCCCGATGCGCAAAGCCTCTATTTTATCGGAGCCTTGTTGCGTGGCCTGTTGTAATTTTTCTTTTGCCGTCACCAAACGTTTTTCAATGCTGGCCAGTGCTGCTTCAAGACTTGCTTGCGTGGGGGCCGATGGAGCACTGCCGGCACGTTTTGCCATAGCCTTTTCAATAGCAGCCTGTGCTGGGTCGGCAGCGGCTTTTTTAGCTTTGGCGCGTTCAACGGCTGCTTGTACCGCATCGACTTTGCCAGCTTGGGCATTGCCGGCAGCGCGTGCTTCTGCTGCCGCTTTACGAGCTTTGCGTTTGGCTTCTTTTTCCGCTTCCTGCCGTTCAATACGTTGTAGGCGAGCTTCGAAGCGTGCCTTGGATTGTTCGGCTTTGATAGCATCGTCTTTTTGCTGACGAATATCCGCTTTGGAGGCGCGATAATATTGCACCAGTGGAATATTGCTAGGGCAGGCAAAAGAACAGGCGCCGCACTCAATACAGTCCATTAAGTTGTGGGCTTCCAGCTTTTCATATTCTTTGCCGCGAGCAAACCAGTACATTTGTTGTGGCAGCAGAGATACCGGACAGGCTTCTGCACATAGGCCGCAACGGATGCAGGCCTGTGCAGGTGTAGGTGGTGGCATTTCTTTTTGGCTGGGGGCCAAGATGCAGTTGGTGGTTTTAACTACCGGCACGGTTTCACTGTCCAGCGTAAAGCCCATCATTGGCCCACCCATAATTAAGCGTGAGCTGTTTTTCTGTTGGTAACCGGCAAGCTCTAACAGATGGCTAATGGGTGTGCCCAATAGCACTTCATAGTTACGGTTTTGTTCACAGGCATCACCAGTGACGGTGGTAATACGGGAAATTAATGGCTCGCCCCATTGTATGGCGCGATAGATCGCCACGGTGGTTCCCAGATTTTGGCAAACAATACCGACTTCAGCGGGTAGACCACCGGAGGGCACTTCCTTGCCGGTGAGAATTTGTATCAGTTGTTTTTCACCACCTGAAGGATATTTGGTAGGGAAACTGACAATCTCAATACCAGAACCTTCAGCCGCTTGTTGTAAGGCGGCAATGCCTTCAGGTTTATTATCTTCAACCCCAATAATGGTTTCTTGGGTGGGCTGGATCAGGTGCTTTAGAATATTAGCGCCAGCAATAATGTCGTCGGCGCGTTCCCGCATCAACATATCATCAGCGGTGATATAGGGTTCACATTCAGTGCCGTTAATAATCAATGTTTCTATCACTTGATCGTCACCGGTGCCGAGTTTTACCGCTGCAGGAAAACCGGCGCCACCCATGCCGGCAATACCGGCCTGACGAATGCGGTTAAGTAATTCGCTTTTATCGACGCTGGTATAGTCTTTAATACCGCTATGTTCTATCCACTGATCGTTGCCGTCGGCCTGAATAATAATACAAGGAGCTGTCATGCCTGATGGGTGAGCAATACTGCGATGTTCAATAGCAATCACTTCACCCGAGGTCGACGCATGAACGGGTACGCTGACAAAACCCTTGGCTTCGGCAATCATTTCGCCTTTTAATACTCGTTGGCCAACAGTCACAATTGGTGTTGCTGGGGCGCCGATATGTTGTGATAGTGGAAAGACTAATTGTCCGGGTATGCCGGCGCTGGTAATCGCTAGTCGATTGGACTGCGTTTTATTTTCTGGCGGGTGAACACCGCCGTGAAAATCCCAAACTTTTCGGGCGATTGAAGTGTTCACGCTGCCACCTCATTACTGTTATTTTTATCCGTGGCAATCACATCAGTAGCATTGGGTAAATTCCAACTCCAGGTTTGTACGGTGGTTGCTATCGGTAACATATCAATACAATCTACTGGGCAGGGTTCTACGCAGAGATCACAGCCGGTACATTCGCTGGCGATAATGGTATGCATTTGTTTGGCGGCACCCAAGATGGCATCAACGGGACAGGCCTGAATACATTTGGTGCAGCCAATGCATTCATCTTCACGGATATAGGCCACGGTTTTACTATTTTCTTCACCGTGTTCTGCATCCAGCGGTATGGCCTCGATATCCAGTAAATCCGCTAGGGCTTGAATGGTGGTTTCACCGCCGGGAGGGCATTTATTGATCGCTTCACCATTGGCAATCGCCTCGGCGTAGGGACGACAACCGGGAAAGCTGCATTGACCGCATTGGGTTTGCGGTAATAAGGCTTCTACCTGATCGGCAATCGGGTCACCTTCGGTTTTAAAGGTGACCGCAGCGAAACCTAGCAGCGCGCCAAAGGGTACGCCCAGAATTACTAGGGCGATAATGGCAGCGGCAAAGGGCTGTTGGTTAATTAATTCAATCACCGGTTACTAGACCAATCCTGCAAAGCCCATAAAGGCCAATGACATTAAGCCGGCGGTAATCATGCCGATGGCTGCGCCTTTAAAGGGGGTGGGTACATCGGCTACGGCAAGTCGTTCACGCATGGCGGCAAACAGCACCAACACTAACGAAAAGCCTAAGGCTGCACCAAAACCATAAAAGACAGATTCAACAAAGTTATGCTGTTTGTTGATATTGAGCAGGGCAACACCGAGTACGGCACAGTTGGTGGTGATCAAGGGCAGAAATATGCCGAGCACTTTATACAGCATAGGACTGCTTTTGCGCACAACCATTTCGGTAAATTGCACGACAACGGCAATGACTAAAATAAAGGAAATGGTTTTTAGATATTCCAAGCCCAGTGGTAATAGCAGCCATTCATAGGTTATCCAGCTGACGATAGAGGCAAGGGTCAGCACAAAGGTGGTAGCACTGGACATACCGATGGCGGTTTCCAGTTTATTGGAGACACCCATAAACGGGCACAGCCCGAGGAACTGTACCAAGACAAAATTGTTGACCAGAATAGCTCCGATCAATAGCAGCGAATAATCTGCCAGCATAAGTGCTTAATCCTTTGAGTTGATAAGATTTAGCTTATTGTCATTGTCATTGTCATTGT
>NZ_CAXAHB010000044.1:0-16187 GCF_963968385.1 uncultured Oceanicoccus sp. | reverse complement strand
TAGCCGGTTTTGGTTGTAGTGAATTATCATTGGCTATTGCTGCCGCTGGTTGTCTATTGCAGTATGCTCAGGAAACCCAGCGCACCGCCCTGCCCCATATTCGCAGCCTCATTCATGAACGCCGTGAAGACAGTGTTATTCTCGATGCTGCCACGCGGCGTAATTTGGAAATCGATACTCATTTAACCGGTGGCGAAGAATTTACTTTGCAGTGGGTATTGGATAAAACCAAAACCGCTATGGGTAGTCGATTACTGCGACGCTGGTTAAACCGCCCGCTTAATCATCAACACATATTGGAACAAAGACAGGCAGCTATAAAATCCTTGCTGCAGGATTATCAATTTGAAACCTTTCGTGACAGTTTAAAGCCAGTCGGTGATATGGAACGTATTCTAGCGCGGGTCGCATTGCGCTCTGCCCGCCCCAGAGATTTATCACGACTCGCCCAGTCACTCAACGTTTTACCCGAATTACAAACCCAATGCGCACAGTTAAACGCCGAACTGATTACTTCACTGGCGGTTAAGGCGGGAGAATTTCCACAGCTCACTGAGTTATTGCAACGGGCCATTATTGACAACCCACCGGTCGTGATTCGCGACGGCGGCGTTATTGCCGAGGGCTATGATGCCGAACTCGATGAGTTGCGAAATATCAGCAGCAATGCCGGGCAATTTTTAGTCGATCTTGAAAATCAGGAAAGAGAACGCACCGGCATCAGCACGTTAAAAGTCGGTTATAACCGCGTGCATGGTTACTATATTGAAATCAGTCGCGCGCAATCCGATAAAGCGCCAGTGGAATATATTCGTCGACAAACATTAAAAAATGCCGAGCGTTTTATTACCCCGGAATTAAAAGTGTTTGAAGATAAAGCCCTCAGCGCCAAGAGCCGAGCGTTAAGTCGTGAAAAAATGCTATACGAGGCTTTGCTAGAAACCCTGAACCAACAACTGGCCGAGCTGCAGGCAACTGCTAGCGCGCTGGCAGAGTTAGATGTACTGGCCAATCTTGCTGAACGAGCCGATGTATTAAATTTAAGCCAGCCTAACTTTTGTCAGCAAGCGGCGATTAGGATTAAACAAGGGCGCCATCTGGTGGTTGAGCAGGTGTTAAATGAGCCGTTTATTGCCAACGATGTTAGCTTTAATGAGCAGCGTAAAATGCTGATTGTCACCGGTCCGAATATGGGCGGTAAGTCGACTTATATGCGACAAACGGCGGTGATTGTTTTACTGGCCCATATTGGCAGTTATGTCCCCGCTGTGTCGGCGGAGTTAAGTCTGGTCGACCAAATCTTTACCCGTATTGGCTCATCCGATGATCTGGCCGGTGGCCGCTCAACTTTTATGGTAGAAATGACCGAGACTGCCAATATTCTTCACAATGCGACGGATAAAAGCTTGGTGCTAATGGATGAAGTAGGTCGCGGCACTAGCACTTTCGATGGCCTATCCTTGGCTTGGGCCAGCGCGGTATATCTGGCCAGTCAGGTCAAAGCCTATACGCTATTTGCCACGCACTATTTTGAGCTAACAGCACTATCAGAACATTACCCACAGGCTCACAATATTCATCTAGATGCCACTGAGCATAATGACCATATTGTGTTTCTGCACAGTATTCAGGAAGGGCCAGCCAGCAAAAGCTATGGCTTGCAGGTGGCTAAACTGGCCGGCATTCCGGATTCCGTGGTTGCTGCCGCAAAAATCAAACTCGCCAGTCTGGAAAATACCAAATCGGCGCCAATCAGCGATAATGCCGCTGAAACAACCCTATCGATTGAGCCTGCTCCGACTTCACCCGAGCAACCGGATATGTTTTCCGCTGCGCACCCCGCCATCGATAAACTTAATGCGACAAACCCCGATGATTTAAGCCCTAAAGCAGCGCTGGAACTGCTTTATGCCCTGAAAAATATGGTCAATTAACAGCCATTTGGCGAAAAAACTATCTACATCTTTTTTTGTTGGTGATAGACTACGCGCCGTTAATAATCAGGACCAGACCAAGGGGCTAGAGCAACAT
This sequence comes from uncultured Oceanicoccus sp., assembly GCF_963968385.1. Lineage (NCBI taxonomy): Bacteria > Pseudomonadati > Pseudomonadota > Gammaproteobacteria > Cellvibrionales > Spongiibacteraceae > Oceanicoccus > uncultured Oceanicoccus sp. The sequence continues at coordinate 14,156 of NZ_CAXAHB010000044.1, read as the reverse complement.
GACATTTGTAGTTGGGGAACAGTGTATCAAGTGCAAACATACTGACTGTGTGGAAGTATGCCCTGTCGATTGTTTTTATGAAGGTCCGAACTTTTTGGTGATTCATCCCGATGAGTGTATTGATTGCGCTTTGTGCGAGCCTGAGTGTCCTGTCGATGCGATTTACTCAGAGGACGAGCTGCCTGAAGATCAGCAAGTCTTTATGGAATTGAACGAAGAGCTGGCTGAAGTGTGGCCCAATATTACTGAGATGAAGGACGCGCCTGCCGATGCCGAAGAATGGGCTAACAAGCCCGATAAGTTGGCGTTGCTAGAGCGTTAAATTTTATCTGTATGACGGTGACAAAGGCGACTGATTAAGTCGCCTTTTTTGTTTGAACGATAGCGGGTAATGACGGAGTACAAAAAAGGCCGCCATCAGGCAGCCTTTAGATATCTTATTAAGAGGTGAGTTTTCAGGTAAAAACCGACTCACTGCTTAAACCCTGCTTCTCCAAAATACTACGCAGACGCTTTAAGGCTTCAACTTGAATTTGGCGAACTCGCTCACGGGTCAAACCAATTTCACGACCAACTTCTTCCAGCGTACTGGTCTCATAACCTCTAAGACCGAAACGACGCGCTACAACTTCACGCTGTTTCTCGGTAAGCTCACTCAACCAATCACCGATACTGGCACGCATATCGTCATCCTGCAGCATTTCAGCCGGATCAGAAACCTGGATATCAGGAATGGTGTCTAGTAGGGATTTATCAGAATCCACGCCCAAAGGTGTGTCGACCGATGCAACGCGCTCATTTAAGCCTAGCATGCGTTTAACGTCTGCTACGGGCTTATCTAATAGCTCGGCGATTTCTTCCGCAGAAGGCTCATGATCAAGCTTCTGGGTCAGCTCGCGAGCGGCACGGAGATAGACATTTAATTCTTTCACCACATGAATGGGTAAACGGATGGTGCGAGTCTGGTTCATAATCGCACGCTCGATGGTTTGTCGAATCCACCAAGTGGCATAGGTTGAAAAACGGAACCCGCGCTCCGGATCAAATTTTTCAACCGCGCGAATAAGGCCAAGGTTGCCTTCTTCAATCAGATCTAATAACGATAAACCACGATTTACATAACGGCGCGATATTTTAACCACAAGGCGCAGATTGCTTTCGATCATACGCTTGCGGCCTGCTTCCTCACCGCGCATAGCCATACGTGCGTAATACACTTCTTCTTCAGGTGTGAGCAGCGGGGAAAAACCAATTTCGTTTAAATATAACTGGGTGGCGTCCAAGGTCTTTTGGAAACGGTCGCCGGTGGTTTTTTTTGCGGGCGCTTTGGCCGCTTTTGCAGGCTTGGCTGCTTTAACGGTAGCTGTTTTCGGTTTACGGGAAGATTTTTTGCCGGTGGCAACTTGCTCTTGCTCAGCATTGGCCTCCACCTCAAGAGTCTCTACATCCAGATCTAAATCAGCGCCCAACATCTTGTCGAAATCAGTACCACTTATTTTTTCTTCTGTATGAACTTCCATAGGTTTTACCTTTTATTGTTTTCGGAAGACCCAACCACACACAAAACCCCTTGACTGTAATGCGTGGCAACCCAGCATCAGGATTCACTGCTTATTCAAGCAATAAGTCCACAGGGACATAGACTTAAAAAGCTTGGTGCCTGTTACTTGGCTGACACCTACCGCTTAGGCAGTAATCCAAGCGGGTTAATCGGTTTACCATCACGTCGAATTTCAAAGTGCAGTTTCACTTTATCGGTTCCGGTATCACCAAATTTGGCAATTTTTTGTCCCACCTTAACCAGCTCACCTTCTTTGACCAACAACTGGCTGTTGTGGCCATAAGCACTGAGGTAATGCTCGTTGTGTTTGATGATCAATAAATTGCCATAACCCACTAAGCCGCTACCAGAGTAAACAACTTTACCGCTGTTAGCTGCATGCACAGAATCCCCCAACTTGCCCTGAAGATCAATACCCTTACGAACAGCATTTTTTTTGCTGTAACCGCGAATAATTTTACCCTTGGCTGGCCAGCGCCAACGAAAAGGATGAGTATTGCGGTTTAACGCAGTAGAACTGGATAAGGCTTTTGTGGAAGTGTTTGATCGACTTTTTGCCGTGCTTGTCTTTGCCGGTTTTGATGGAGTAACCGATGTTACGGTTTGACGCTTGTTACTCGCGCCACGCTGATTGCTAGCACTACCTTTTAGGCGTATCTTCTGATTGGGGTAGATGGTGTAAGGAGGCTTAATGCCATTAGTGCTTGCTAACTTCCTAACGTCCAATCTATAGAGCCACGCTATAGAATATAGTGATTCTCCACGTCTCACTTTATGGCTGGCAGGGACCACTGAAACACGCTCTTGACGCTCAACAACCGGGGCGTAATTGCCGCCGCCAAAGCAGCCTGTCAGCAATAATAGGCTGATAAAAATGCTACTTTTCGTTAACGATCCAAGCATAAAATTTGTACGCATTTTGACCAAATTAGCTGCTTAATTTACCGCAGATTAATCATCATCTTTATTAAGATTAACTGTTAATACTATGATTTTATTTAAAATAATTATCAACATCAGTTATATGACTGATGGCTTTTAGTGCCCTTTAAATTCTTTAAAGGAATATATATATATTTTAATATAAATAAATAATCTAAAAAATTAGTCATTATTTCCTTTTTTTAGCTTGCTATGACCTCTTTTTGGCCAATTTTTTCCAGTAAAAGCACTAAAAGCGCACCAAAAACGATCAGGCCGATGCAAAAAAGCGTCTGCGAATCGATCCCTGTTAGGCTTTGATAAGTTGCTGGCATAACATTTTGTTGTTCCAAGGCGAGCTGTTCACCGTGGCGATTCTGGTAGTAGCTTAAGGTTTGCTTCCAGGGCCACACTAGATTGAGAGAACCGATTAAAAAACCGGTCAATAGACTCAAAGTCAGGTCGTGGAAACGCTTAAACAACCAAGCGAGTAAATGGGAGAAACTGATTAGCCCTACCCCGCAACCGGCAGCAAAGACAGCTATGGTAATCCATTGCAGCTCTTTAAGCGCCGTTAGTACATGACCGTACATACCGATCAGAACCAAAATAAAGCTACCGGAAATACCCGGCAAGATCATTGCACAAATGGCAATGGCGCCTGCACCAAAAAAGACCAATAAATCTGGGGAAAGCTCTGACGGCTTAATGGCTCCAATAGCGTAAGCGGCCATAGCCCCTGCCACTAGGGTGATAATGGTAGCTACTCGCCAACGCTTGATCTGCTTAATCATATGGATTGAAGAAGCCAGAATAAGGCCAAAGAAAAAAGACCAAACCAATAGCGGGTGATGATCGAGAAAATAACTAATGCCACGCGCCAAAGATGCCACACTGGTTAGCACCCCCAGCATCAATACCAACAGGAAGTTGCCATTGATATGCTGCCAAGCGGCCTGTGGTCCCTGTTTCAATAATAGGCTTAGAGCTGTGGGATTAATCGACTTTATAGACGCTAATAGCTCTTCATAAATACCAGTGATAAAAGCGACGGTACCACCGGAAACGCCCGGCACTATATCTGCAGCGCCCATACCGAGGCCGCGACAGTACACGCCTAGTAATCGCTGCTTATTATTGGATGACTTCATGGTGTTTCCTAGCGAATAATGCCGGATTTTAGCGGCACAAAAAATGCCGGTTCGACTACCGTAGTAATGATTTTATTCTCGGTACGCTCTACCAATGTTAACTGCTGCGATTGATGATTCCCTATGGGGATCACTAATCGACCACCGACCGCTAATTGATCAATCAGCTCTTCGGGTATTTGCTCCGGCGCTGCGGTGGAGATAATACCATCAAAGGGGCCCTTTTCTGGCCAGCCATAACCACCATCGGCATGTTTGAGATGAACATTGCTAGCGCCTAATATGCGAAATCGCTCACGGGCTTTTTCCTGTAATTGCTTGATGCGTTCAACACTATAAACACGGCCGACCAATTGCGCCAACACAGTGGTTTGAAAACCGGAGCCGGTACCCACCTCCAATACCCGCTTTAATGGCCCACCGGCCAGCAGCAATTCCGTCATACGCGCTACGGTATAGGGCTGAGACAGGGTTTGTTGAAAGCCTATGGGCAAAGCGTCATCTTCATAGGCGCGATGAGCTAATGCTTCATCGAGAAACAGGTGCCGGGGAGTTATGCGCATAACATCCAGCACATCATAATTGCTAATACCTTGATCACAAAGTCGCTGAACTAATCGGTCACGGGTTCGCTGGGATGTCATTCCCACACCGGTGAAATTTAACTTACTCACTAACCACTCCTAGCCTATTATTTATCCAGTTCTTGTTCATTGGCGACAGATCTTGTAATCCACCAATTCTCGCACAACCGCGGTTGCGAAACAGCCACTAACCAAAGTGAAATTCAATGTAATATGCTGTTTATCGATTTGCCAACTCAGGTCTTCGGGTATCGCACGCAAAGCACGGCGTTCAGCCTTTAAACCTTCCCGCTCTAAACCCGCCAATAGATCGGGATATGATGACAGTATGGTCTGCTCCAATTCGGCTACGGCATCAGCACAACACAGACTCGATGCTTGGCCATACATCGGTCCGGTTAGGTGAATATCAGCGGCTGATAATCGATCAGCCAGATCCGGTTCATCGGCCTGCAAAAACACGCTATGGCTTCCGGATAACATCAGTAACTCACCACCTATCGGGCTATTCCAGTTTTTTGCTTTAACGCGACTGGCCAATAGTTGGTTAAATAACAAGGAGCGCGCAGCAGATATATAGAGACCGCGCTGATGCCGTTTGGCTTTAAAACTACCGGCAAAAAGCTGCTGTGCTTTTACTATGTTAGCGCCATCGATACCAAAACGTTGTTCACCAAAGTAGTTAGGCACACCCCGTTTGGCCATTTTAGTGAGCCGTTGGTTAAGTTCAGCGCAATCACCCTCAATATCACTAATACGAATAATAAAGCGGTTGGCTTTATGTACACCGCGCCGCAATTTACGCAAATGGCGTACCGATTTTAAAACGTTAATTTGGGGATCAGCCAATAACTGCCAATCAAGCTCTTTATGACCGGGTAGATGCACACTAAACCATTGTCTGGTCACGGCATGACGATCTTTCATGCCGGAGTAACTCACTTGGTGGGCAGCCAACTTAGCCAGTCTGGCAATTCGATCAGCCACCTGCTGGGTATTTAAGCCGGTTTTTTCTATCCACAGAAAAACATGCTCTCCCTCACCCTCAGGTTCAAAACCCAGAATCTCTTCCACGACAAAATCTTCAGGTTGGCGACGAAGCCAACCGCTTAATGCCGGTTGCTCGCTATAAGCATAGGGGAGCGGTGTTAATAACGACTCAGGCATTAGGCAGGCTGTAATAAAACAACAGCATAAACCGCAATCCCTTCTTTGCGTCCGGCAAAACCCAAATGTTCGGTGGTGGTTGCCTTAATATTGACCTGAGCTTCGTTCACCATTAAATCGCTGGCAATATTGGCGCAGATTGCTGGAATATGCGGCGCCATTTTTGGTGCTTGCGCTACTACCGTAATATCGGTATTGCTGAGGCGATAGCCTTGATCAATGATCAGCTGATAAACATGGCGCAATAATTCACGACTATCGGCGTTGGCATACTGTTCATCGGTATCTGGAAAATGTTTACCGATATCACCCAGCGCACAAGCGCCCAACAAGGCATCGCATAAAGCGTGCAACAAAACATCACCATCGGAATGTGCAACCAAGCCCTGATCATAGGGAATGGTTACACCCCCCATCACAATATGATTGCCTTCACCAAAACGATGAACATCGTAACCTTGCCCTATGCGCATGATTAGCTTTCCTTTGTTAAATAATGCTCAGCCAGCGCAAGATCTTCTGGTCGAGTGATTTTAAGATTAACTGACATGGCCTCGACTACCTCGGCCTGATGTCCGGCTAATTCAATCGCTGAGGCTTCATCGGTAAGCGATAGGCCCCGCTCAATACCGCTACTTAAACTCTCCAGCAATAACTGATAACGAAACATCTGTGGTGTCTGCGCTCGCCATAACAGACTTCGATCAACAGTGCCGGTAATAGCTTTACCATCCACCTGTTTAACCGTATCGCTGACGGGAACGGCTAAAATACCACCCACAGGGTGGTCGGATAGTTCGGTGATTAATCGTTGAATATCGCTGGTAGCAATACAGGGTCTGGCTACGTCGTGGACTAATACCCAGTCATTTTTGTTAGCAAGGGATGAAAGATGTTTTAAGCCATTAAGCACTGAGTGACAACGTTCCACACCACCATCGACTATATCGATGCGCGTATCATGCAGTAAATCCAATGACTGCCAGCGGGTATCATCAGCACGGGTAGCAATAATAATACGCTCAAATAAGGGTTCAGCTAACAGTGTTGCAATGGTGCGTTCAATAACCGTTTTACCTAACAGCGGTAAATACTGTTTGGGCATATCACTACCCATCCGCTTACCAACACCGGCGGCGGGAACCACAACGAAAAAACGCGGCGTTGTTTTTGGTGCTGTCATTGGGTGTTTTTCTCTTGGTCAATCAACAGGTAAAAAGTTTCACCGTCTTTAATCAAACCCAGCTCGGTACGGGCGCGCTCTTCCACACTTTCAAGGCCGCTTTTTAAATCTCGTACTTCGTTTTCAACCACTTGGTTTCTATCGCGCAGGCGCTGATTAAATAGATGCTGTTGGTCAAGCTCACGCTGTAGCGAGACGATTTGCTCCCAACTGCCTTGGCCAAACCACAGCCGATACTGTAGACCAATAAGGATGATAACTAGAATCATTAAAATCCAGCGCATAGCAATAACCGCTTAGGAGCGGCCACCTTTCGATAACAAACATTCAAGCCAGCACTAGTATAGAGGAGGATAAAACCAAGGGGGAAGCGTTGCCGGGCAATTCTTCCCATAATCCCTGTCACAAAACCTATGATTTGAATTCGGCGCGACCACGGTATGGCGCAGCGCCAGCCAATTCTGCCTCAATACGCAATAAGCGGTTATATTTGGCGACTCGATCTGAACGGCATAGTGAACCGGTCTTGATCTGACCTGCTGCCGTTGCCACCGCCAAATCAGCAATGGTGGTATCTTCAGTTTCACCAGAACGATGCGAGATAACCGCGGTATATCCAGCCTCTTTGGCCATTTTAATGGCATCGAGTGTTTCGGTTAAAGAGCCGATCTGGTTGAATTTAATCAAAATCGAGTTGCCGATATTTTTATCAATACCTTGCTGAAGAATTTTGGTATTGGTAACAAACAGATCATCACCAACCAGCTGTACTCGATCGCCCAGTTTTTCAGTTTGGTATTTCCAGCCATCCCAATCCGATTCATCCTGACCATCTTCGATAGAAATAATCGGGTATTGGTCACATAGCTCGGCCAGGTAATCACTAAAGCCTTCTGCCGTAAAGACCTGACCTTCACCAGCCATGTCATATTTGCCTTCTTTGTAAAACTCTGAAGATGCACAATCTAACGCCAAGGTAATATCGTCACCCAAGCTATAGCCGGCATCAGCAACGGCGGTTTTAATAACCGCCAAGGCATCAGCGTTAGAAGCCAGATTTGGAGCAAAACCGCCCTCATCGCCAACGGCTGTATTCAAACCCTTGGCACTGAGCACCTTCTTTAGCGCATGGAAAATTTCAGCGCCCATCTGTAGGGCTTGGGCAAAGGTTTTAGCACCCACAGGCTGAACCATAAATTCCTGAATATCGACATTATTATCAGCGTGCTCACCGCCATTAATAATATTCATCATCGGTACCGGCATGGTGTACTGGCCGAGGGTACCATTCAGCTCCGCGATATGCTGATAAAGAGGAATGCCCTTCTCCGCCGCAACCGCTTTAGCCGCCGCTAAAGAGACTGCCAAAATAGCATTGGCGCCAAAACGGCCTTTATTGTCAGTACCATCGGCATCAATCATTAGCTGATCAATGGCGCGTTGATCGGCAGCTTCTTTACCCACCAACAAGGCTTTAATCGTGGTATTAATATTGTCTACCGCTTTTAAAACACCTTTGCCCAGATAGCGGCTTTTGTCACCATCACGTAGTTCCAGAGCCTCGCGAGAACCGGTGGAAGCGCCAGAGGGGGCACAGGCACTGCCAACAGCACCGGAAGCCAACATCACATCAGCTTCAACGGTGGGATTGCCACGTGAATCCAGTACTTCAAAGGCCTTTATATCGACTATCTCGGTCATTCAGTTTTTACTCCGTCATAGACAGGATATTCGTGATCATCACGCTAGGCGTTATCACTTAAATCCCCATTTTTTATTGAATAATCAGTTCTGGCAGCGATTTAATCACATCATCCACTGCTTTCATTTCTGTTAGAAAACTTTCCAATACGCTTAATGGCAAGGCCGAGGGACCATCGCACTTGGCTTGATCAGGGTCGGGATGGGCCTCTAGAAATAAACCGCCAATTTTTTGCGATAGACCAGCACGACCCAGCTCGGCCACTTGATGGCGACGACCACCGGAAGCAGCGCCCATTGGGTCACGGCATTGCAAAGCGTGAGTAACGTCAAAAATAATCGGCGCACCGTCACTGACGTCTTTCATGGTGCGAAAACCCAGCATATCAACGACTAGGTTATCATAGCCAAAGTTGCTGCCACGCTCGCATAACATCACTTGTTCGTTGCCGCACTCGGCAAATTTATCGACAATATTTTTCATTTGCGATGGGCTTAAAAACTGCGGTTTTTTAATATTGATCAGCTTGCCGGTAGCCGCCATTGCGGCAACCAGATCGGTTTGTCGCGCTAAAAACGCTGGCAGCTGAATAACATCGCAAACCTCTGCCACCGGTTTGGCTTGTTCAATTTCATGAATATCGGTAATCACCGGCACATTAAAGGTTGATTTAATCTCTTCAAAGATTTTTAAACCCTGTTCCATACCGGGACCGCGAAACGAATGGATAGAGGAGCGGTTTGCCTTATCAAAGGAGGCCTTAAAAACATAAGGGATATTGAGTCGCTGGGTAATTTCTATATAGGTTTCGGCAATTTGCATCGCCATATCGCGAGATTCAAGTACGTTCATACCGCCAAACAAAACAAACGGTAAATCGTTCGAAATAGGGATATCGCCTAATGTCAGGGTTTTCACAGTTATCGCCTTTTTATTTTGAATAATCTACGGCTGCAGAGACAAAACCACTAAATAGTGGATGACCATCACGGGGGGTGGAGGTAAATTCAGGGTGAAACTGGCAAGCAATAAACCAGGGGTGCTCAGGAATTTCGACCACTTCCACTAGAGAGTCATCGGCAGACCAGCCGCCAATGCGCAGACCGGCTTTTTGTAGCTGGTCGACATAATGATTGTTGACTTCATAGCGATGACGATGACGCTCAATAATCAATTCGTTTTGGTAAGTTGCTTTGGCCTTAGAAGCCTCAACCAAACGACATTCCTGACCGCCCAGACGCATGGTACCACCCAAATCAACGGTCCCATCACGTTTTTCTGTGCTACCATCGGCCTCAATCCATTCGGTAATCAGGCCGATCACCGGATGCTGAGCCTCGGCATTAAATTCGGTGCTGTTGGCATCTTTTAAGCCTGCTACATTTCTGGCGTATTCAATCACAGCTACCTGCATGCCTAAACAGATACCCAGATAAGGAATGTTGTTTTCACGGGCATGGCGTACAGTTGCAATCTTGCCTTCGACACCGCGGTTGCCGAATCCTCCAGGGACGAGAATACCATCGACACCAGCCAGCAAAGATACGCCCTCTTCTTCTACTTTCTGGGAGTCAACATAACGAATATTGACTTTGGTACGGGTATTAATCCCCGCATGATGCAAGGCTTCATTGAGTGATTTATAAGCATCAATCAATTCCATGTACTTACCGACCATGGCAATGGTCACTTCTTTTTCAGGGTTTAAGGCACCGTCAATAACACGATCCCACTCTGATAAATCAGCGGCTTTACATTCCAAACCAAAACGTTCAACGATAATTTCATCAAGCCCACGCTGTTTTAAGGCACCGGGAATACGATAAATAGTGTCGGCATCCGCCAGCGGAATAACGGCTTTTAGCTCTACATTGGTAAAGGAGGATATTTTCTTTAACGAACTTTCATCGATTTCATGATCAGAGCGACACAATAGAATATCCGGCTGAAGGCCAATAGAGCGCAATTCTTTAACGGAGTGTTGGGTAGGTTTGGTTTTAGTTTCACCGGCAGTGGCAATATAGGGAACCAGTGTTAGATGCATCAACATGGCCCGATTGAAGCCCAAATCAGACTTTAATTGACGAGCGGCTTCAAAGAAAGGCAAGCCTTCAATATCACCGATGGTGCCGCCGATTTCTACAATCGCCACATCCGCATCACCAGCCCCCTCAATCACACGACGCTTGATTTCATCGGTGACATGGGGAATAACCTGAACGGTACCACCTAAGTAGTCACCGCGACGCTCTTTTTTTAGCACCGTATCGTAAACTCTACCGGTGGTAAAATTATTCCGCTTGCCCATTTTGGTGCGAATAAAGCGCTCATAGTGACCCAAATCAAGGTCAGTCTCGGCACCATCTTCGGTAACAAAGACTTCACCGTGCTGGAACGGGCTCATGGTGCCCGGATCAACATTAATATAAGGATCCAGTTTAAGCATGGTCACTTTCAAACCACGGGCTTCTAATATCGCGGCCAGTGACGCCGAGGCTATGCCCTTGCCGAGAGATGATACAACACCGCCCGTGACGAAGATAAATCGTGTCGCCATGAAAAACTTTCTCTTATTTAAATGTTGGTATTACCGTTTGTGTCAGAGTGCTTGGCCTGCCTTGCGAGGCATAAACCAGTCTCTGGATGAAAGGATGTTGGCAACGAGAACGCTATCGACAAGTTCCTTCCGAGATGGGACGCCAGTTTAACAGGGTTGGCCACAAGCCTCAATATCAATCATGCCGCCACAGGGCAGATAGTTGAGTGTATTTTACTGATTTCGGCACTGCCTCACTGATATGCCTGCCAACGCTTGATACGAATGCAAAACTCACGAGGGTCTTCCTGCACCGGCTTAATCCCAGAATGCCAATCTTCCAGCACAAAAAGCATAAATCTGGCCTGCTGGGTATTTTTTTGAGGATTGGCGAGATTGTTTAGCAACTGCGATTTCATGTCAGTATAGGAAGGCAGATCATCTTCTAACAGCTGATTATAGACGTACTGATAACGTGCACAAAAATGCTCGTTATCGGACTCACAGGCTGCCATCAGAGCAATGGCTAGCAATAATAAGCCTTTAATTAATCGTGAACACATGGCTTTATCCATCCTGGCTATTATGTCGTTATTAGAACCTGAATTATCTCAGCAATCCATCGATTTATCACTAAGACCAATCGGGGTTAAACTTGGCACCCTAATATTTGCTAAACTGCGTCGACAACTATAACACTCATCTGGAACCTACCATGTTAAAGGCTCTCTTCCTCGATATGGACGAAACGCTTTGCGATACCGTTGCCGCCAACCTGAAGGCGCAAGCGAAAATGGCGCAAAAGATGGCTACTTTATATAGCGGCCTTACCAGCCCTCAAACCGTTGCCAAAGCTTATATCCACGGCATTTATCGCCAATGGACCGACCAACAGCAGCATCGCTATTTACCAATCATTGAGCAACAAAGCGAACAGGCGTTTAGAATCCAGCTATTGATCGACCTATTAAAACAACAAGGGATTGAAGCTGTGAGCGAAAGCACTGCACAACAGCTGCAGCATCAATTTGATAAGGACAGAATCGACGCCTTCGATTTCTACCCCGGCATGACCGAATTCTTGGCCGAGGCACGCAAACAGTTTACGCTAGTGGTTATCACCAATGGCCCCGAGTTTTCCCAAATCCCCAAGGTAGAGCGCATTAACCTTAAAAACCATGTTGATCATATTATTATCGGCGGGCAAGAACCGGAACAAAAACCGGCGCGCTCTATTTTCGATAAAGCGTTGGCGCTGGCGCAATGCAAACCCGATGAAGCCCTTCATATCGGCGACAGTTTAGCCTCGGATATTGCAGGGGCGCATAACTGCGGGATAACGTCGGTTTGGATTCAGCACCAACAACCATTGGACGCCGAACTGGGTATTAACCCGCATCATACTTTGCAACACCCCTCAGAAATCCCACAGTTAATTAAGGATCTACAATAAGGCAGTCAATAATATCGCCACAAAACCAAACAGCAGCATCAAACAAAACCGCTAAACAGATATCAGAGAGCATTATGGATCAGGATTGGACAGAATTGGCATGGCAAACTCAACGTTATAATAGTGCCAAAGACGCTTACGGCAACACCACCGAAGGCATTATTTATTGCTATCGCTGCGAGCATAGCGATGATATGGCTATTCGCAAGGTCATCAACCAAACCATTGATAAAGCCGTCAGCCTGTTTCCCAACAATGTATGGGATCAATCCCGCTATATGTTGTTTAAGTGGGATAGTGATAACAAGCTATTGCGTATTGTGATAACCGGCGACGATAAAATCGTTGAATCTCCCGACAGTGTTCAATGTGAAATTATCGCCTACCAAACGGCAACAGATCAGGACATATCACAGCAAGATGACAATATCCAATATTGGGTAAGAGATTACCTCACAACCTGCAGCGCATTTTTTAGTTATTCACTGATCGCCGTATTCTATGATCAATCTAGGAATAAGACCTCGCTGTTATAAAGCTATTCTAATCTTAAAATACTAAACTTTAGATTCAATTGCTTTGGGACCACCTCATTAAACCCATAAAATTAACTTAGTACATAGCGGCCTGATAAACGTCAGCCGCAGCAACGAGGAAAGTGGTTGAAGCTATTCCAAACTCTCTTTTTCTCCTATTATTTTCTCCGCCTCACTCTGACATTACTTTACTTGCCAAAATACAGGATCCTTATAGTGCTTCGCATAATTGGCAGAATCCTGTTGATCGTTGACAGTAATAATGGGAATGGATTGGTTTAACGCTAAAAATAACTTCAAATCCAAATTTTTATCGTCTTGAACAGAGAGATTGAGGGCTGTGATCTGAGTTTCTGCCATATTGAGCCACTTCAATTTTTTGGACTGCAGGTTATTAATGCTCGATAGACTGGTCTTTGAAACATCAAGCCATGTCAAGTCCTCATTTTTGTTCAAATTCAGAGTTTCGATCAAGGTCCCCGATATATTAAGCTCTTTGAGTTTTTGATAATGAGATGGATCAAAATATCGAATTTTAGTGTTTGACAGATCAATAAACTTAATTTTTCTACAGGCTGACATTTTTATATTACTTGGATCGTCGATTTTTGTCCTTGATAAACTGATTCGCTTTAATGGCCCACAATCGTCGCCGAATTGGCTTGAAGAAAAACTCGAAATATTGGTTCCTGATAAATCGAGAAAAAATAGCCTATTATTATTGCTAATATCAATAGGAGCCGAGATATTTGTATCCGATAAATAAAGCTTTGCCAATCTGGGATTTCCAGAAATATCAATGTCTGAGATACTCGTTCCTGATAAATCCACTCTATTCAACATTTTATTATTGTTTAACTTAATTTCATCGAGGTCAGTATCTGCCAAGAATAGCCACATCAATGATGTATTGTCTTTTAAATCAATGGTTGAGATATGGGTTCCGGATAAATTAAGCCATGTCAGCTTCTTGTTGTGATTCAGATCTATTCTCGAGATAGGAACCCCAGTTAAAAAAAGCCATCCCAACTGTTGGTTTTCGCTGACATCAATGGCCGATAACGGGTTACCGGATAAGTTTAGTGATTGCAACTTTATATTTTTGCTCAGATCAATATTAGAGAGGCTATTCATTCTCAAATCAAGCTCCTCAAGATTTACCAACAAATCCAACCCCTCCACTTGTTGGATATTTTTATTGCGGCAATGAAGATATGTGACTTGGGAATAGTCATCTGATACCGACTTGACACACTTCCTAAAATTTTCGTCGGTTATCGCCTCATCCATGGCAGACATGCCTGAAGAGTTAAAGGTTGTTGACCTTGAACCGGCTTGAGTGGACCCTCCCGAAGAAGGCCC
>NZ_CAXAHB010000043.1:0-16189 GCF_963968385.1 uncultured Oceanicoccus sp. | reverse complement strand
TGGACGAGAAACTCTTATGAACGTTTTTGACCATCCTGATTTTGATCATCATGAACTGGTAGCTTTTAGAGACGACCCTGCATCAGGTCTTAAGGCAATTATCGCAGTACATAATTCTACCTTAGGGCCAGCATTGGGTGGTTGTCGGATGTTTTCCTATGCATCCAATAATGAAGCGCTAAGTGATGTGCTACGTTTATCCCGTGGTATGACCTATAAGTCGGCACTGGCGGGCATTGCTCTAGGCGGCGGCAAATCGGTGATTATTGGCAATCCCCAGCAAGATAAATCACGCCAGTTATTGTTGGCAATGGGAGATTTTATTAATAGCCTGAATGGAAGCTATATTACTGCAGAAGATTCGGGTACTGGCGTGGCCGATATGGCTATTATGAGTGAAAAGACTGCCCATGTTACCGGTGTAGTTAATGGAGAGGAATATGGCGGCGATCCTTCACCTATTACGGCCTATGGTGTTTATCAAGGTATAGTTGCCTCCGTGGCCTATCAGTTTAATAGTGATTTAAAGGGAGTGCGTATTGCCCTGCAAGGTATTGGCAGAGTCGGCTTTTACTTGGCTCGTCAATTAATTGAGGCCGGAGCCATCGTTTATGCGGCTGATATCAACCCAGCTAATATTCAACGCGCAGTAGATCAATTGGGTGTTATTGCATTGCCCTTGGATAATATTCTATCTAGCGATGTTGATGTGTTAGTACCCTGTGCACTTGGCGGAGCGATTAATCCGCAGAGCATCGATATCATCAAGGCCAAAGTGGTGGCGGGTGCCGCCAATAATCAACTGGCCACCGCTGATATGGGTGAAGCCTTAAAACAAAGGGATGTCTTATATGCACCGGATTATGTTGTTAATGCCGGTGGAATTATTGATGTGTACTACCAAACCCAGGGTATACGCGACAGGAAAATAGTGAGCGATCATGTCGATAAAATTGGCGCCACCTTAAAAACTATTTTTACCCGTTCTACCCAAACAGGTAGGGCCACTAGTCATATTGCTGATGAATTGGCCGAAGAAATACTAGCTGGTCATCTAGACGATACAAAGGAAATGAGTGCTTGATATTGTCTACAAGCTTGCACTTTGGCGCCAATCAACAAGGCCGAATATATTAAAAAATGCCAGGCTTTTGCAGGACATCGCCTGCTAAATTTCCTATAATCCTTTCCGAAATTAACGCACCGGATTTACGCTCCGGCCAGCTGAAGGAAAAGACCATGTCTATAGACACCTATGTCGTCTGTGCGATGTATAAGTTTGTCCGTCTGGATACTTATAAAGATTTGCGCGATCCCTTGTTAAATATCATGAAGCAGCTCAATATCTGCGGCACCTTATTATTGGCTGAAGAGGGCATTAATGGCACAGTTGCCGGTTCGCGAGGCAGTATTGATCAATTGCTAGACTGGTTGCGTCAGCAGCCTGAGCTTAGCGATATTGATCATAAAGAGTCTACTACGACCCGCCGTCCTTTTTTGCGTACCAAAGTAAAACTAAAAAAAGAAATTGTAACCATGGGTGTTGAAGGTATTGATCCTAAGGAAGTGGTTGGAACCTATGTGGAGCCCAAAGATTGGAATGCACTTATTAGCGACCCCGATGTTTTACTGGTCGATACACGTAATGATTATGAAGTGCAGGTGGGTACATTTAAAAATGCCGTCAACCCCAATACTGAAACCTTTCGTGAATTTCCCCAATACGTAAAAGATCATCTGGATTCAGACAAGCACAAAAAAGTGGCGATGTTCTGTACCGGCGGTATTCGCTGTGAAAAATCGACGGCCTATTTAAAAGAGCAGGGTTTTGATCAGGTTTATCATCTTAAAGGGGGTATTTTAAACTATCTGGAAAAAATTCCTGAAGCTAATACCTTATGGCATGGTGAGTGCTTTGTGTTTGATGACCGTGTTACGGTTAATCATCAATTAGAGAAAGGCCACTATGACCAGTGCCATGCCTGCCGTATGCCGATAACGGAACAGGATAAGCTTAGCGAAAAATATCAGCCGGGAGTTAGTTGCGCTGCTTGTTTTGATACCTTGAGCGAGCAACAGCGTCAACGCTTTAGCGAGCGTGAAAAGCAAATGCGTTTAGCAACTCAACGGGGCGAAAGTCATATGGGTTCCGAAGTGATCAGCCAGTTACAAAAGAAACGTCAAAGCAAAGCAGAAAAGCTTGAGAAGCAGCAACAAAAAAATCGATCTTAAGCGTGCTTTTACTAAACCGCTATTGGTTTAGATATTATTATATTTCTGTAGGTGTGGTGATTTATGGTTTTGCAGACAGCGTGATATGAAATACTGCTGGCCAGTATTTCCCAGTTACTAACAAACGTTTTTTATCATTATCGTAAGCAATGCCATTAAGTACATCGGTTTTCGCAGTGCGTTGCTTTTTGGGAAGTAACTCTTTTAGCAAGACTTTGCCTACCACTTGACCATTATCGGGGTTAATCATAATCAGCCACTCACTGTGCCAGATATTGGCATAGATCAAGCCGTCAACCCACTCCAACTCATTAATTTTTTCGACAGCCAAATCACCCATACGAACAGTGATATTGCGCAGTACCCTGAAAGTATCAGGATCAATAAATTGGATCACGGCAGAGCCGTTGCTCATAATCAGTTCTTTGCCATTATTGGTTAAACCCCAGCCCTCACCACTAATAATGAACTTTCCTTCGAGCTTTAGGCTTTCGGGATCATAAATAAACCCCTGTTGAGATTGCCAAGTCAGTTGGTAAAGTTTTTGATTGAGTAAGGTGATTCCCTCGGCAAAATAACGCTGATCAAGACTATATTGTTGGGTCGGCTGTGTTTTGTCTAGCGTTCGAGTGAGAACTTGCGATTGTCCCCACTGGCCCGCACTTTCATAAAGAATGCCATCATGAAATTCTAAACCCTGCGTAAACAGCATCGCATCATGCGGAAAACGTTCAACAACCTGATAGTGATATTCAATAATCGGTTGAGCAGAGGTGCTGATGGCGCAGAAGAATAAACCAAATAGAAAGCCGGAAAGCTTAGCTTTCATCGTAGTTCTTATCACTGCTTTCAACAAACTGAATGGCGTCAGTCACCGCTTTATCGACTTTATCAATCATCTGTTGGCGCTCGTCTGATGAGAGGTAAAAAGCCATATCAACATCATGACGAATATATCGGCAAGGTAAATTATTTAGCGCCACACAGGCAATGTCCGCGGTGTAATCATTGCTACCAAACTGGTCGGGGCGTTTTTCTCGCAGAGCATTAAATACTAAGCCTTCATAATAATTATGAAGGCTATCGAGTTCGGTAGGTATGGCCAAAGGACTTTTATGGGATAACAGCACAGCAATCTCCAGCATAGCGTTGACGGTTCGTGCTTATTGTAGAGTATTTTTATACTTTATTGCGAATCAGATCCCGTATGACAAAACGCGCTGGATTTAGGGCGCGGACTAAATGCCTTGGCAATGGCAGCGGCTCAGCGCAGATCATGGCAGCGATTAACTCGCTACACAATGGGGTTGAGGTTAGTCCTCGGGAGCCATGAGCGATATTAATATAGAGATTAGGATAGTAGCTGCCGGGAGTGATGATATCGCTATGGGCGTTTTTGCGTAGCAGAGCATAGTCTTGCAGAAATTGTTGCTGATGATGCAGTGGACCAACAATGGGCAAATAATCAGGACTGGTTGTGCGTAGACCTGCGCGACCCGAAAGCTTATTTGCAGCAATCGCCTTATGGTTGGAGAGTAACGACGGTACGCTCTTTTGCAGGCTGTCAAGATTGCGCTGGTGATCTTCTGAACGAATAGCCGTATCCGTATCCCCATTATCAAAAGTAGCGCCTAGGTTGTGGACATTATTAATAGCTGGGGTGACATAACCTTCATGACAAATAACGGTTTTTAATTGCGAGCTGATTGTCGAACTTTCTAGCAAAGTGATCTGTCCGCGAATGGCTCTGGCAGGTATTGATTGGCTTTGTTCAAACTGCAATGCATCACGGCTATTGGCGATTATCACCGAGTCGGTTTGCAATATGGGTCTATCATCGCCTGATAATTGCCATTGTTGATCCTGTTGTTCCAGCTTAATCACAGCCTGATGATTAATAAGCTCAATATTGGGATGACTACATAGCGACTGGCATAAGTGAACTGGTGATACCCAGCCGGCCTTTGGAAAAAACCAACCGGGTAATTGAATATCGATACCAGCAAGTTCTGATGCCTGATATTGATCGACGCATTGCACCAGCTCGGGGTAATTGGCGAAAGCCTGTTGTATTAACGGTACTAAACGCTGTTCTTTTGCATTAGTGGCTAATTGCAATACGCCACAAAAATCCACATGCTCTGCTGAAATATCATACTCTTGCTGCCATAGCCGATAAAAGCGCAGGGCATATAAATAACTACTTAGGGTAAACTGATTTAATGTACCTGCTTCAGTTGAGAGCTTGGTATATAACATACCCTGTGGATTGCCAGAAGCGCCTAAAGCAAGCTGTTTTTCGCGCTCTACTAGGGTGACCTTGCAACCACGTCTAGCCAGTGCATAAGCGCAATTGGCGCCGGCTAAGCCACCGCCGATAATGGCGACACGTCTGCCGCTGTTGACAGAATTTTTTTGAAGGTACCAAGGCACATTAATCTGTTTATTGTTCGATTTATCAGCAATCGTTTTATTATCAACCCGGCTATCAGGGTTAAATTGTCCAAATAGCATTTCACGCTTGCGAAAGCCTTTGTCTTTTTGAATCTCAAAACCCTGTAATGATAGGCCTCTACGAACACTGCTCACGGCAGTAAACGTTGCCAGTGTGGTAGAAGGTCCACTTAAGTCTGCTATCAAAGCATATAAACGGTCATTCCATAAGTCAGGATTTTTAGCTGGGGCAAAACCATCTAAAAACCAGGCATCAATAGTGGTGTGACTATGTGTCATCCATTGTGGATGATCATTACTGCGTAATTGCTCAAAGCCCTCAATACCATCGCCTAATAACAAGTGAAGGCTGATACGACCTTGATCAAACTTAAGTAGGTGATAGCCTGCCGTTAATACGGGGTAATGTGCCAGTAATTGCTCAGCATATTTGGCCAGTTCTGGCCAAGCGGATAATGCGCGTTCCAAATCATGATAACTTAAGGGATGTTTTTCTACCGAAACAAAATGTAGATAAGCTTGTTGATGGGCCGTTTGTTGCCACAGCTGCCAGGCGGCTAAAAAATTTAAGCCAGTACCAAAGCCCGTTTCACCAATACTAAAATGCTCAAAGGCTTTAAGCTGCTGCCAGCGCTGCTGCAGTTGATTGTGTTGTAAAAATACATAGCGGGATTCTTCCAATCCCTGTTGTAGCAGGAAATAAATATCGCCGAAGTCTTTAGCCTCAGGCACATTGCCTTGCTGCCAATTTAATTGGGCGGTATCAAGATGATAGGGAGAGGGTGATGATTTAGTCATTGGCTACTATTGCAAGGGCTAAAAAAGCCAGATCAACCGATGTCAATAGCAGGTAATTCAGGTTTGGCTAAGGCCAGTTTCTCGGTTGGAGCAATCACCTCAACGCTACCTTTGGCAACGGTTTTGCCATCTTGATTAACGGCTAGAGTATTTATGTTGACAGTGTGCCTTTTGTCTTCCTTTGCGGTGACTTCAAGCTTGATAGTCACCATATCGCCGATATTAACTGGGGCACGAAATGACAGGTTTTGGCTTAGATAAATAGTGCCGGGACCGGGTAGCTCAAGTGCTATCGCTGCTGAAATAATTGAGCCGGTCCAAGCACCATGACCAATACGTTGTTTAAATATAGTGGTGGCGGCAAAGTCGGCATCCAAATGCAAGGGGTTAATGTCGCCAGAAACGTTAGCAAAAAGTATCAGGTCAGCTTCGGTTAAGGTTTTACTGTAGCTGGCGGTTTGACCAATCCTGATTTCATCGTAGGGAATATTATTCAATGTGCTCACGATGGTTCCTTAAAAGATTATGCTGTTGAGTAGGGTAGTGGCTATTGTAAACTATTTTTCATGTTAGGATGCGGTGTTTGACTATCGCTTCACGGGTCGATATTGTGGGCGACTAAATAAAAATAAGGAGGGCTAATGAATAGCGTTATTGAGCAAGCATTAATAAAACAGGGTATAGAGCCGACCATCGAGATTGACCCAAATGCCAATTTGGTCAGTTTATTCGAACAAGCGGTGGCCAATTATGGTGCTAGCCCTGCCTTTAGTAGTCTGGGACAGACCTTGACCTTCGATGAGGTGTATCAATGCTCGCTGCAATTTGCCAGCTACTTGCAACAACAGACCGGTTTACAGCCCGGTGATCGCATTGCGATCCAGTTGCCAAACCTTATCCAATATCCCGTGGCCTTATATGGTGCCATGATGGCCGGCTTGGTGGTGGTTAATACCAATCCACTCTATACCCCGCGTGAATTAGAGCATCAGCTTAATGACTCCGGTGCTAAGGCGATTGTAGTGTTGGCCAATCTTGGTAAAACACTGGAAGCGGCTATCGCTAATACAAAGGTTGAGACGGTTATCGTCACCGAATTGGCCGATCTCCATAGTATTGGCTCCCGTTTATTGATCAACTGGGGAGCGAAATATCTGAAGCGGATGGTACCCTCGCTCAATGTTCCCAATGCAATGAGTTTTCGCAAAGCACTGCGTTTAGCTGATGCTCAGGCGTTTAAGCCAGTCACGATTGAGCAGCAGCAACTCGCCGTGTTGCAATATACTGGTGGCACCACCGGGGTGGCCAAGGGTGCAATGCTTAGTCATCGCAACCTAGTGAGTAACGTTGCGCAATGCCAAGCCATATTTTCCGGTTTTGGTCTGGATAATCAGGACGAAACCATGATATCGCCGTTGCCGCTGTACCATATTTATACCTTTACCATAACAAACCTGCTACTGATGACAGGCAACCACACCGTTCTGATTCCCAATCCCAGAGATATTCAGGCCTTAATTGCCGATGTGAAACGTTACCCCATGACCCTTTTTTGCGGCATTAACACCTTATTTGTCACCCTTTGCAATCAGTCATCGTTCCGTGAGGCTGATTTTTCCAACTTAAAAATGACCATGTCTGGTGGCATGGCACTTACTGCCGATGCTGCCAAACAGTGGCAAGCAATAACAGGCAAAGATATTTTTCAAGGCTATGGCTTAACTGAAACTTCACCGGTGGTATCGGCGAATCCCGCTACTGGCAATCAAGTGAATACCATTGGTCTGGCTGTCCCGTCTACCGAGATAAAACTGGTCGATGAGCAAGGTCAGGCCGTTGCCATGGGTGAAAGAGGCGAGCTATGTGTCAGAGGTCCGCAAGTTATGGCTGGCTATTGGCAGCGACCTGAAGCCACAGCTGAAGTGATTGATGCCGACGGTTGGTTTTCTACCGGTGATATAGCCATCATGCAGGATGACGGCTATCTGCGCATTGTTGATCGCAAAAAGGATATGATTATTGTTTCTGGGTTTAATGTTTACCCCAATGAACTGGAAGATGTTATCAGCCAGCATCCTGATATTGTTGAATGTGCTGCAGTGGGCATCCCTGATGAACAAACCGGTGAAGCGATTAAAATCTTTTTAGTCGCTGCAAACCCAGTTACCGAAGCGGACCTAATCGCCTACTGCAAGCAGCGATTGACCGGCTACAAAGTCCCCAGACGTTTTGAATTCCGGGATGATCTACCCAAATCCAATGTAGGTAAAATATTGCGCAAGGATTTAAGGTAGGCGCACTGTGTTTGGCGTTATAAAACGCCCTTAATTACAAGCCGCTTGGCAGTATTCTGTGGATCAGTCGCAATATTCTATTCTCAAGGCACTTAAGCAACAGATCAACCAGTGTATGCTGGTTGATCGCCATGCTGTGCTCAGACAATTACAGACGCTGGAAAAACAACTAACAGCCAACAAACCTGATCAAAATACACTGCAATCACTGCACAAGCGTATTCAAGCCTCAGTAGCTCAGGCAGAGCAGCGCCAGCAACTTATCCCAGAAATACACTATCCTGACCTTCCGATTGCTGATAAGCGCAAAGAAATTGCCGAGGCGATTAGTGAGCATCAGGTGGTTGTGATTGCCGGTGAAACAGGCTCGGGTAAAACCACCCAGCTACCCAAAATATGCCTCGAATTAGGCCGAGGAGTGCATGGCTTAATTGGTCATACCCAGCCACGTCGACTAGCCGCTCGTACGGTTGCCCAGCGCATTGCTGATGAGTTGGCCACACCTCTAGGTGAAGGTGTTGGCTATCAAGTTCGATTTAATGAGCATATTTCGGAAAACGCCCATATCAAATTAATGACTGACGGGATTTTGCTAGCGGAAATTCAGCGGGATAAATACCTGAATCGCTATGACACACTGATTATTGATGAAGCCCATGAGCGCAGTTTAAATATCGATTTTTTATTGGGCTTTCTTAAGCAGCTACTACCAAAACGTCCCGACTTAAAAGTGATCATCACTTCGGCGACCATTGATCTAGAAAGTTTCTCCAAGCATTTTGATGATGCACCGATTATTGAAGTGTCAGGTCGAACTTATCCTGTTGAAACCTTATATCGACCGTTAGATGACCTATCCCCTGAAGGTGATTTGGCAGTCGGTATTGAAATGGCAATCGGCGAGTTAATCAATGCCGAGGGTGGCAGCAAAGGCGATGTGTTGGTATTTCTCAGCGGTGAAGGCGATATCCGCGAGGTTGCCCGTCACCTGCGCCAATTAAAAAAAGATGATAGAGCTTGGCAACACTGCGAAATATTGCCTTTGTATGCTCGCTTAAGTCATGCCGAACAAAATAAAGTATTTACTGTTAATTCTTCACGTGGTCGGCGAATAATTCTGGCGACCAACGTAGCAGAAACCTCTTTAACGGTGCCCGGTATTCGCTATGTGATTGACTCCGGTTATGCACGTATTAGCCGTTATAGCTATCGCACAAAGGTTCAGCGCCTACCCATAGAGCCTATTTCACAGGCTAGTGCTAACCAGCGTAAGGGGCGTTGTGGCCGTGTTGCCGAAGGTATCTGTGTCCGGTTGTACCAAGAGGCAGATTTCAACAGCCGCCCCGAATTTACTGACCCGGAAATAAAACGTACCAACCTTGCCTCGGTGATTTTACAAATGCTGGGTATGCGCATGGGAGCGGTGGATACATTCCCCTTTGTTGACCCGCCTGATCAGCGCCTGATTAATGATGGTTTTAAATTATTGCAAGAGTTGGGAGCGGTGGATAAAAAACGGCAGCTTACCGCTATTGGTAAAACCTTAACCCGTTTTCAAGTTGATCCACGTTTGGCACGAATGATTATTGCGGCTAAAAAGCAGGACTGTGTTGATGAAATTTTAGTTATTGTTAGCGCCTTAAGTATCCAAGATCCACGCGAGCGTCCGGCAGATAAGCAGCAAGCCGCCGATGAAAAACATCGACGCTTTTGGCATAAAGAATCGGACTTCCTATCCTATGTAAATCTGTGGAATTATTATGAAGAAAAACGTCAACAACTTAGTCAGGGTCAATTAAGAAAACTATGTCAGCGCGAATTTCTGGCCTATATGCGAATGCGTGAGTGGCGGGAAATACATCATCAATTACGTCTAGCCTGTCGCGCCCTGAAATTTCAGTCCAATACGCAACCGGCTAACTATGAGCCGGTGCATAAAGCCTTACTCGCTGGTCTGTTAAGCCATATCGCCACCCTTGATGATGATCGGCAGTATATGGGCGCGCGCAATCGCAAGCTACGTATCTTTCCCGCTTCAACACTGTTCAAAAAAAGCCCCAAATGGATCATGGCGGCAGAAATTGCAGAAACCACACAAATTTACGCTCGTTGCTGCGCTCGCATTCAGCCCGAATGGCTAATGGGTATCAACGATCCGCTGTTTAAAC
Source organism: uncultured Oceanicoccus sp. (assembly GCF_963968385.1). Classification (NCBI taxonomy): domain Bacteria; kingdom Pseudomonadati; phylum Pseudomonadota; class Gammaproteobacteria; order Cellvibrionales; family Spongiibacteraceae; genus Oceanicoccus; species uncultured Oceanicoccus sp. The sequence continues at coordinate 6,243 of NZ_CAXAHB010000043.1, read as the reverse complement.
GCAACTATAGCGAGCCTCACTGGCAACAAAAAACCGGTAGGGTGATGGCCTATGAAAAGCTCAGTCTTTACGGCCTAATGATTGGCGAACGCAACCGGATCCACTACGGACCTATCGATACCAAGCTATGTCGTGAAATATTAATTCGCTCTGCTTTGATTGAAGGCAATATGGCGAAAACCGTAGCGACCAGCAAAGCGCCTTTTTTTATTCATAACCAACAATTGGTTAAAGATATTGAAGAATTAGAAGCCAAATCCCGTCGCAAAGATATATTGGTAGATGATCAACAGTTATTCCAATTTTATGATGAGCGTATTGGTCAGGATATTATTACTCTCAAGCATTTTGAACAATGGCGCAAAGGGGCAGAATATAAACAGGCCAAGCTATTATATATTGATAAAGCCTATCTTATGCAGCATAGCGCTAGCCATATTAATGAACGGCAATTTCCAGCCCGATTATCCGTCGGAGATTTGATTTTTGATCTGAGTTATCGTTTTGAGCCAAACCATCGTGCAGATGGTGTAACGGTCACTATCCCTATCGGCTTGCTTAACCGCATCCCCAAACATCGCTTTGAGTGGCTGGTGCCGGGAATGCTGCGTGATAAATGTATAGCTCTGGTGAAGTTATTGCCAAAAAATCTGCGTAAACAGGTAGTACCTGTTCCCGATTATATCGACAAGGTATTGGCGCAGATTAGCGCCGATGATGCACCGCTATTAGAGACACTCAGTCGCCAGCTTAAACAAGTCGCCAACGTCAATATACCTATGGACGCATGGCAGCCCGATCGATTGGATGATTTTTATCGTATGAACTACAGGATAGTCGATGCGGCGAGCAAACAGTTAGGGCAGGGTCGCGATCTTGAAAAACTCTTAGATCAATTTAAGGGGCAAGTGACTGAAACCCTGCAAGAGCAAACTCGGCAGCGTTTTCAAACCGAAAATATCCAACGATGGGATTTTGGCGATTTACCCAGCGAGTATCAATTTAACCAGGCGGGAGTAACGGTTACCAGTTATCCAGCACTGGTTGACTGTAAAAACAGTGTCGCTATCGAATTAAAAGATTGGCCTGAACAGGCGGAGCAGGAAAGTCAGCGCGGCATGGTGCGTCTGTTTATGCTGCAAATGCCGCAGCAAATAAAGTCACTCCGTAAAAATCTACTGCGTGGTAATACCATTAGCTTGCAGTTAGCTGGCATTTCACAGCAGCGCGATGAGTGGGTGGATGATTTGCTGTTCTCGGTTTTTCATCGGGTCTTTATTGCCGATAAATCTTTGCCCCGTTCCGATGTTGATTTTCAACAGCGGTTACAAGCCGAAAAGAAAAATCTAGTCGCTGAGGCAACACTTGCTGCCGAAGTGCTCGCTGAAATAGCAGCGATTTATGTCACCATTCACAAACAACTAAAAGCGGCCAACGAATTGGCATGGGCTTTGGCTATTGGCGATATTCAACAGCAGTTATCGTTACTATTTGCGCCCGGTTTTATCCAAGATACCCCTTGGCATTATCTGCAACAATATCCGCGTTATCTATCGGCCATTAAGCAGCGTTTGGAAAAATTACGCGGTCACTATCAGCGAGACAAGCAACTTTTAGTCGGCCTAACAGAGCTGAGCAAGCCGCTCTATGCACAATGGGTTAATAATAGTGATGCTGCGATGCGCAGTACTGAATTATTGGCATTTCGCTGGTTGCTGGAAGAGTATCGAGTATCACTTTTTGCCCAAAAGCTGGGTACTTTACAGCCTGTTTCAGAAAAGCGCCTAAAGGCTAAATGGCAGGAAGTACAAACTTCCCTGCTAGATATAACAAGTTAGGCCGCAAAAATAAAAATAACTGCTAAAATAGAAGCTATGAGTCCGCGACTAAAATACCAATCAATCAAGGTATCGTTACCTTCCACCGATCATGCCCATCTGACGCGTTTTTATATGGATAAAAACCAATTGGGTTCGCCGGTGTTTATGCTGCATTCCACCCTGCAAGATGGCAGTACATTCTTTAGTGATGACGGTTCCGGCTTAGCCTGTTATTTAGCGCGGCAGGGTTACGATGTTTTTGTGGGTGATATGCGCGGTAAGGGAAAGAGCTGGCCGCAGGTGAATGCCTCATCGGTATTTGGTGCACATCAGACAATCAATGAAGATATTCCTGCCATGGCTCATAAAATCAAAATGTTGCGGGGAGATATCCCACAAATATGGGTCGGCCATGGTTGGGGTAGTGTTCTGATGACCAGCTACTATGCTCGTTATGGCAATAGCTTATGTACAATAGCAAAAATGGCGCATTTTGCCGCCCGTCGACAAATCCAAAGTAGCAATCTGTCAAAAAGCTTGTTTATTGATTTATTCTGGCGCAAATTAGGCAAACTGTTGATTGCGTTCAATGGCTATATGCCCGGCAAACGTATGCGCTTGGGAGTGAGCAATGAATCCAAAGTTGGCTATCAGGATTATCTTGCATGGTCGAGTACCGATCAGTGGATTGATGCGCAAGATGGCTTTAGCTATGGTGATGCAATCCGTCAGCAGCAATTACCGCCCAGTTTTTATTTTGCGGCAAGTTCAGATAAAGCCTATGGCGATCCTGAGGATGTACGCCAATTTATGAAAGAGCTCGGCCCCCACGATGGTCGCTTGATGGTGCTCAGTCGCCGTAGTGGTAATGCCAGAGATTATAGCCACTTGAATATGGTGCGCCATAAAGACTGTGATACCGATCATTTCCCGCTATTGCTTGATTGGTTGCAGCAGGTCTGATCGATTGCTGAAATTACTACAGATGTAAGAGGTATTCTCTCGCTAGCTAGTAAGTGTTGGAGTAAATTATACGTCTCATCTTGGCTAAAATTCTTCTCACTCTGTAGCTCAAAATACTGGCAACTTGGTTTTGTTTAACTTATGGTTATCTCGCATTGAAAGGCAAGCTTGATGCTGCGGCTTATACAAAATTGACTAATGGATTTAAACTAACAATGATTGACTCAGAGGTTTTACAAAAGTTGAAGGCAAAAGTTGCAACAATCGCTATAGTACTAACAATGCTATGCCTCTCGGCAACCGCTACTGCGCAAACGCAAGAGGCAGAGGATCATCATTTTTGGGACGCTTGGAATGCCTATATTATCGAGCTAGTGGAGCAGGAATTATCTGCACCGGATCCCTGGGAGCCGCTCAACCGTAAAGTTTTTGTCTTTAACGACTTCGTAGATCGTTACACACTGACACCGATCGCCAAAACCTACCAGTTTGTTACCCCTGACCCGCTTGAAGCGGGCATTGGCAATATGTTTTCCAATCTGACCGAAGTGACCACCATTATTAATGACCTGTTACAGCTTAAGTTCGGTCAGGCCGCTTCTGATACGGGTCGTTTTTTATTAAATTCCACGGTGGGTTTGCTCGGTTTATTTGATGTGGCTACACCCATAGGTCTGGAAAAGCACCAAGAAGATTTTGGTCAAACTTTGGGTTATTGGGGTATGGGCTCTGGTCCCTATATAGTTCTGCCCATATTGGGCTCCTATACCGTTCGTGACGGGCTGGGTTCCTATCCGGATAACTATAGTGATTACCTTAAACATCTCGATCATGTTTCTAGTCGCAATCAATGGCAGTTGTTAAGAATTATCGATGCAAGGGCGAGCTTATTTTCCGCAGAAGAACTTATTGCCGGTGATCGTTACACATTTATCCGCGATGCCTATTTGCAGCGTCGGGAATATCTGGTCAATGATGGTTTGATCGTGGATAGCTTCGGTGACGAAGATTGGGATGAAGAGTTCGAGTAAAACCCATAGATAAGGACGATTGGTATTATCTATTATTAAATTGACCCTAATCCTAGCTATTTTACTGATATGATCGGTGCATACGTGCTTGATAACCCTGACGTTTTGCAAAGCTATCACGAGGCAGGGGCCAAAGAAAGTAATCATCCGCCGAACGCAATAAATTAAAATTAGTTATAACACTGATAATGTTTTAACGATAACAAAAGATGACACTGAAAAGAGCTGCCGCGGCAGCTTTTTTTATGCCTAAAATAAATCCCTCCCCAAATTTATTATAGCGGCACCCATTATCAATGCTGCCAAAGATATAGATATCGAGCATATTGCGCTGCACTAATTAAAATCGTTAGATTGAAAACAATGTAAGATAAATAGTTTTAAAGTAGTCACTTTATAGTATTAATTCTAAAGCATTAGCTCTTAAGCATTATTGAGTTGCTGTAGGTGATTTTGTACTGTCAGCTTGTCAGGCTATTTAGATAGCTGCAAATCTTAAGGAAAGGATAATCGCTTATGCTTAAACATATTTCACTTCAACTGAGCTTTTCTGTATCAACCCTCCTTGTTAAATATTACGTTAAATAACTGCAGTAATAGCCTGATTTATGAATAAGCTAACTAGGGTTTATTTGATTATTGCAGCTGCTTTTCTAGCATTTTTTGATGTGGCATATAACTTTGATATTGATGCTGCTTATCAAAAAATCAATAACAATACTCTTAGCGTGAACCTAACTGATACTGCCACAGAAGGTAATGATACGGATACCGTGTATCAAGCTGGTGAGATTGAGGAAGCTCGCAGTACCAACGAAACTGATAATGTTGATATAACAGACGATACTGATGATGTAGATGATGCCGATAATGATATTTCCGATACTAATACTGCCGATAACCATGCTGATGGCATTGATGGTTTAACTGTTGATGGTGCTGAAAGCAAGAGTGCCGGTCACGCCGGTGCGGGTGACAATGCCGATGCTCGTTATGGTTCAACCAGCGTAAGAGGTGACCTCGCTGATAATGACGCAAACAGTGATATAGATGCTAGTGGGGATGATATAGCTGGATTTTCTGTTTCTTTGGAGTCACTGAGTAATACAAACGATAGCAGTGCTTATGTCATGACAATGGACGAAGGCGGTACTGACACCTTTACAGTGAAGCTAGATGCAGCACCTTCGTTTGATGTGGTTTTGGCAGTGATATCTTCAAATGCAAGTGTTACCACGGTTAATGGGCCAGAACTTACCTTTACCACGAATCATTGGAATACTCCCCAGACGGTAACGGTCAACAGTATTGATAATAATACCCTTGGCGAGGGTTCGGCAACCATTACCTTGTCAGTCAAAGAGGGTGACGACGCCTTTACTGTGCTAGACCATCAGACTGTTGCGGTGACGGTCACTGATAATGACGTTGCCGGATTTACGCTCTTGTCGGATCAACTGACTATTACGGATGGCAGTACTAGCACGTTTGCGGTGAAGCTAGATGCAGAGCCTTCGTCTGATGTAGTGCTGGCAGTACTATCTTCAAATACAAGTGTTACCGCGGTTAATGAAGCAGAACTTACCTTTACCACGAATCATTGGAATACTCCCCAGACGGTGACAGTCAACGGTGTTGATAACAATGCCCTTGGCGAGAGTTCGGCAACTATTATCTTGTCAGTCAAAGAGGGTGATAGCGCCTTTACTGTGCTAGAAAATCAGACCGTTGCGGTGACGGTCATTGATGATGGTACTAATACTGGTGGTGGTACTGGTGGTATTGCTGATACTGGTGATGGTACTGATACCGATGGTACTGGTACTGATGGTGGTACTGATAGCGGTGATGCTGGTACTGGTGATGGTACTGATACCGGTGGTACTGGTACTGATGGTGGTACTAATGATATTGCCGGATTTACGCTCTCTTCTGATTCATCAGAAATTAATGATACAGGGAAGAGTGGCACCTATACCGCAACATTGGCTGAAGGTGCTAGTGGCAGCTTTGCGGTGAAGCTAGATGCACAGCCTGTATCTAATGTGGTGCTGGCGGTGGTATCCACTGATGAAAATGCTATCAGGGTTAAAAACCCGGAGCTCACTTTTACCTCGAGAAAATGGAATCAAGACCAGACGGTCATATTTAGCAGTGTTGAAGATGACAACTTAGTTGATGAGCGGCTGAGCATTACCCTGTCGGTCAAAGGGGGTGATGACGCCTTTACTGATGTAGGCGATCAGACCGTTGCGGTGACGGTGATGGATAATGATAGCGCAGGGTTTACTCTTTTGTGGGAATCGCTGAGTGATCTAGACGATAGCAATGCCTATGCCGTGACAATGGATGAAGGCAGTACTGGCACCTTTCGGGTGAAGCTAGATGCACAGCCTTCGTCTGATGTCGAGCTGACAGTGAAATCTTCA
>NZ_CAXAHB010000042.1:0-16734 GCF_963968385.1 uncultured Oceanicoccus sp. | reverse complement strand
GCAGCCGAAGCATCCACTATTGAAGCTGGCAGTGCAGCGGCTAAAGCACAGGAAGCGATAGCCAATCTAGATGTTTCTGCCGGTCTTGAAGAGCTGGAAATGGGTGCTGCTCGTCTAACCGTTGATGATAAAGCCATGATCAACTGTCGCGCTGACTTAAACCAGTTAGTGCCCTTTAAGTATGACTGGGCTTGGCAAAAATATCTGGATGGCTGTGCCAACCACTGGATGCCACAAGAAGTGAATATGACGGCTGACGTTGCCCTGTGGAAAGACCCCAATGGTCTTAGCGATGACGAACGTCGTATTGTTATGCGTTCTTTGGGTTACTTTTCTACCGCTGATTCATTGGTGGCCAATAACTTGGTACTGGCCATGTACCGTCATATCACCAACCCTGAGTGTCGTCAGTATTTATTGCGCCAGGCCTTTGAAGAAGCGATTCATACTCACGCCTATCAATACTGTGTTGAATCGTTGGCGATGGATGAAGGTGAAGTATTCAATATGTATCGCGAATTGCCTTCTATCGCTAAAAAAGCGGCTTGGAGCTTGAGCCATACTCAAGCGCTATCTGACCCCACCTTTAAGACTGGCACCCATGAAGCAGATCAGGAATTGCTACGCAACCTGATTGGTTTCTATGCCGTTACCGAAGGTATTTTCTTCTATTGCGGTTTTACTCAAATTCTTTCTATGGGTCGTCGCAATAAAATGACCGGTGTTGCCGAGCAGTTCCAGTACATTCTTCGCGATGAATCGATGCATCTGAACTTTGGTATCGACGTTATCAACCAAATCAAATTGGAAAACCCGCAGTTGTGGAGCGAAACATTCCAACAAGAAATTATTCAAATGATTTTGGAAGGTACCCAGCTGGAAATTGAATACGCTCGCGACTCCATGCCGCGCGGCGTACTCGGCATGAACGCCGCCATGATGGAAGAGTATTTACAATTTATTGCCAACCGCCGCTTAACCCAATTGGGCTTACCGGAGCAATATAAAGGCGCACAAAATCCATTCCCGTGGATGAGTGAAATTATGGATCTTCGCAAGGAGAAAAACTTTTTTGAAACTCGCGTTATTGAGTATCAAACCGGTGGCGCATTAACCTGGGATTAAGTATTGCGGCACTGAAATTACTTAGAGAGTAGAACAAGGAAGTTAACGCTTTTACCGGAAGGGACGACTACCTCCGAGACGACACAATTAATAATAAATTCGATCAACGATAGACGGCACAGGTAAAAGGTCATGAGCGACGAAAAAAAAGCAGAAGTAGATTCACAAACCATTCTGATGACGCTAGACCAACTCGGCCAAACCATCGATATTATGACTAACGTTGTAGGTAGGTTGCGCGGATATATCACTGAGCAGATCGACAGCCAAACGCCAAGCAAAACCGATCTGGCCGCGAAAGCATCATCGGCGCATAAAGATTCTCAGACGGTACACTAAACCCGTAAAAAACTCTTTCATTCTGCATCCCCTCATCCATCCATTCCATTGCAATACTCATTGCAGCGATAAAGCTGTCATTAGCTTGATAACAAGCGATCAATTGCCTCCAAAATAACAATCAAAGCCTCTGCATTATCTCCCGAGGATTTAAAATATTCTGTCGCCATAGGCGCAATACTGCAATTACTAGGCAATACTTGTTGCGCAGACAAGATTGCGTACATTCGGGTTAAAAAAACAAATTGTAACCACTGCGGAAAGGTCAAAGTATCCACACAAAAAGGTTCCACACTGGCAAGCAATTGATCGGACGGCGGCTCGGATTGCCACAGTGCCAATTGCCGCATTTGGGCTTCAAGATCGATTAATAATGAAGATAGCTCGACAGCTTTAGACATAGTCGTTTATGCAACGCTGCGCTTAAACGGCGGCAAGGAATTTAACATCGCTTGACCATAGCGCTTGCTAACCACTCTTCGGTCTAACAATGTTACTCTGCCGCTATCCGTTTCCGTGCGCAGTAAACGGCCACTGGCTTGCACTAATTTTAGCGCGGCATCTGGCACGGTAATATCCATAAAGGCATTGCCACCGCGACTTTCAATCCACTCCGCCAATGCCGATTCAATCGGTTGATCGGGTACCGCAAAAGGAATTTTAGCGATAACAACATGGGTGCAATATAGCCCGGGTAAATCGACGCCCTCAGCAAAACTAGCCAAACCAAAAATGACACTGCCATCACCGGCATCTATCGCCGCTTTGTGCATCCTTAGCACTTCATGCTTGGGGTAATGCCCCTGCATAATAATTCGCTGCTGCCATTCCAGTGTAATCCCTTCAAAAACTTGCTCCATTTGGCGGCGAGAGGTGAATAAAACCAGACTGCCTTCTTGGCTATTTAATAACTCGGGCAACATATCGATAACTGCCTCAGTATGCGCCTCGACATCGGAGGGTTCGCAGGACATAACAGGAACAACTAACTCGCCTGCCTCGGCAAAATTAAATGGACTGGGGACCACGGCATAATTGGTTTTTTCCGGCGTTCCGGTATGCATTTTAAAGCGATCAAAGCCACCAAGCGCCGTTAAGGTTGCGGAAGTAATTACAGCGCCATAACAACGATTCCATAAATATTGAGACAGCATATTGGCCGCCAGAATGGGACTGGTCGATACCTCAAAATCCAGATTACCACTGGCCGCCTCAACCACCGCAATCCAGCGACCGCGGGGCGGATCTTCCACCACATTGGCACGGCTATAATCAGACCAAAGCGAATAATTGCCTTCAGCGCGTCCACGCAACATGGATAAGGGCGAGAACCAGTCCTCGGCAATCGCCTTGGGGATGGCATGTTCAGCATCCTCCATCGCCTCTTCCAATAATTGACAGCATGCATCTAAGGCATCGTGCATACGGCGATATTGCATCATCAATTCAGTGGCCTGCGCTCTTAACGCATCCGGCACCAGACCTTGCTCAAAGCGATAAGCTGGAATAGACCCGCGCCGATCCGGCTCGATATTGACCATCGACTCCAAACTATTAAACAACATAGCTAAATGTTGTTTTAAACTTTCCATAACGGCAGGTAGCGACTCTAAATGACGACCAATACCTGCCGCATTACCCAGCTGTGACGACGCTTTAGCCAACACGTTAATACCCTGATTCAACCAACGCTCGGTCGAGCGTACACGACTAAACTGAGAAAAATGATTGATTGCCTTGTCCGGCAAATGATGGCCTTCATCAAAAATATAAATGCAATCTTCCGGATCTGGCAAAATAGCTCCACCGCCTAAAGCTAAATCCGCCAACACTAAATCATGATTGGTCACAATGACATCAACACGGCTTAGTTGTTCGCGGCCTTTGTAAAAACAACACTGGCTGATATTGGCGCAACGACGACCGGTACACTGTGCATGGTCGGTGGTTACCCTCGACCAGGTTGGCACATCCAGCTCCTGCGACCAGGCATCGCGATCACCATCCCAATCACCCGTTGCTAATGCTGTCAGCATATCCTGATAGACATTCAGCGTTTGGGTATCAACTTGCGCTTGCTGTTCATCAGGGTACAGTGCCATAGCCTCATTATTTGCTTTGCTATCTTGCAGTACGGCATCCAGCTTAGAGAGGCATAAATAACGACCGCGCCCTTTGGCCAAGGCAAAGTTAAATGACAAATCACTATGGTGTAAAATATCGGGCAGGTCTTTGTAGATAATCTGCTCTTGCAGGGCTACCGTTGCGGTAGAGATCACTAGTGTTTTTTCCAACGCTTGGGCAACCGGCACGGCAGCCACGGTATAAGCAATGGTTTTTCCGGTTCCTGTGCCAGCTTCGACGACACAGACCGGTGTGTCTTGCTGATCGTTTTTTGCCGTTAGTGTACGCGCCACTTCCGCAATCATTAAACGCTGACCATAGCGCGCCTTAAGCTCTTTGCTATCTAACAAGGAGGTATAGGCTGACTGAATGGTTTCTTTAATGGCGTCAGTCAACATGCAAAAAACTAGCTGGCAGAATCGTTCTTGCGATCAATGATATTGGCATAGATACCTAGTGCAAATTTTTGGTATTTGGCCGGCAGTGCATTAATACGTACACTAAATGCGGCCTCATCAGCGACCATGGCTTGGGCAGAAAAGTTTTGATGATGAATTGAGTGAACACCATCGGGGTAGTGTCCATGTAATAACTTGTAGGCAAAAAAGTTGCTAGGGTGCAAGACATAATTGTTCAACACCTGCCGATCTATCGCTTCAGCCACCGCATTGACATCTTCAAACTCGCCATCCAATGGTGTACCAAAAGAAACATGCACATTGCCTTTATTGCCAGCAATACCGGTGGCAATGGATTCAACATCTTCATGTTGACCCTTGTTATATTCACCATGGGTAGCGGTTTCATAAAGTTCTTTGGCTTTGGCACCATCGCAGGGGTCTAACTCATAGGAAATAGACACGGGTACGATATTTAATGTCTTAATATAATCCGACAGCGTTTCAGCTTGCTTTTGCTGACTCATAGCGAGCATTTTAATAATCGCTGGTTCAGTCCGATCATTACCATCTTTGGCACGCCCTTCACGTTGAGCAATCCATATAGGATTATTATCTTGTTCAATTGAATGGCGTATATAACTGGATAACATTTTGTAAGCCGCCATGATTTGTCGCGGACCTTTAGCAGAACGCTTTACGATAAAGCTTTTATTCAGCCTCATTAAGTCAGAGACATAGGGCTTGGTTAAAAGGTTGTCACCAATCGCGATACGGACGGTATTGTGACCGTTGTTATAAAGCGCTCTATTGACAAAGGCGGGATCCATGGCGATATCACGATGGTTGCTAATAAATAGATAGGGCTTATCAGTGTCTAAGGCATCCAGACCCGATACGGTAAAACCGGTGGTGGTTTTTTTTATCATGCCGTCCATATAGCCGTTGACTACAAACTGAAAATCTTCGACAGTTTTAACCCCGCGCAATTGACGCGACAAGACAAAGCGAATAAGAGGGTAAATCAAACAGCGCAAGGCCTTATGCCATGCACCTAATTTCAGGCTGGCAACGGCCGCAATCAACTCATCATCAGCCAACAAATCGGTTAAAACGCAAGCCACTTCTTCATCATTATAGGGACGAATATCCGCAAACTGGCCCATGTAATTCAATACCTTTTAAATAAAATTTACTGGTCGCGAACGATACCGGAAATAGGCAGTTTAGTCATCAGCATCGGGGACAATCGAATACTCTTTATCCAAAAAACACGTTATTTGCAGCCAGTTATCGACTATTTACCTCCACCTGTTTAAATAAGCTTGACGCCCTCTCTACCAATCCCTATGATGCGCGCCTTGCCTAACAACTGTCAGATAAAATTTTATCCAGGCCTGTTGTCCAGGCAGAGTTTATTGATGCGGGGTGGAGCAGTCTGGTAGCTCGTCGGGCTCATAACCCGAAGGTCGTCAGTTCAAATCTGGCCCCCGCTACCAATTCTCTGTTTCTTGCCTCCTCAGTAAACAGCTATCGTCACCCCCATAACTCCATGCTAGTATTCTAGAAAATAATACGACACTCTCGGAGTTAACCATGGAATCAATATCTGCCTTATTTATCACCTTTGGTGGAGCCGCGCTGCTGGCCAGCTGGGTTACCTTGTTTATTACCAGTTCAAAAGAGGATTTTACTTGGGGCCTATGTTCAGTGCTGCTACCTCCCGCAGCCTATTGCTATGCTCTGTTCAGACTGGATTTGGCAAAAGAGTCGATTATACTCGCCATTATTGGCTGTCTGTTGGTTTTAGCAGGTATTGCCTAAATCACTGTCAAATAATGAGCAAAAACACAGTGTGTTTTGCTCATGGCTAGTCTGCTCTAAAACTGGACCTCCAACGGCAAGCCTTAACAAATCTTTGATCATTACCCCCAAACCCTTTTTTCGACTGTGGATAAAATATCAAAACCTATATAATTCAATAATTTACAGGATTATAACGACCAAAGCTCTCCATCTTTTTTATCATAGTAACTATTACCAATATAGCTCCAGATAATTGGTAACGGCTTTATCAAGTGATAAAATCCGCGCTCTTTTCTAAAAATCTTAGGCTAAACATTCGGCATGAGAAACTATCTAGCTATTGCTTTAACGACTGCTTTAATGGCGTTCTGTTTGTGCGCCGCTGCTGCCAAGCCTACCAGCATCACTTTTGAGTCAGATAACAAAACAATTGATGGTATTGAATATGCTAATTTTATTGTTAAATGTTCAAACGGCGAGAAACAGTTAATGACCACATGGAACAATCGAAAGAAATGGTGTGTAGGTCGCGACTCTTTTAACAACTGTAACCAAAAGCAAATCAAAGCTGCCATGAAAGCTTGCGAAACCCAAGCCAAAGAACATTGACCGAAACAAAGAATATTGACCGAAACGATGCAGATTCTCGACAGCTACTATAAGCAACCCTCGTTGGCTTCCGCTTACGAAAACAACCATAGAGAAAGTGATTTCATCCTGAACGATGCCGTTCAAAACGATAGAGCTACGAGTTTAGCCCTGTATTTTTACTTGCAAAATCAGCAGCACCAAAAACCCTACCATAGCACCAGTGCGACGACTAAAGAGAAGCGCAAACAAAAATAGTAGTAATCGTTGCTGTCTATTCAAGATAGCGCGCTTGCAACCAATCCCGCTCAGCCTGACCTACACCCAAAACTTCTTGCAAGTAATCTTCAATCATTGGAAATTGTTGGTCGATAATATCGAATGCCGATTGTAAATAATCGGGGCGCACTTCCAACATTGGACGCAGAACCTCTGGCTCACCAGGCCATTGATATTTTTTACTGGCTCTGGCGATTGCTTTGTCTATCGGGAAATATTGCGCAGTCAGCATATAGTCAGCAAAAACAGTATCCCGAGGCACGCCCAGCGCCGACAAAATCATGGCAGCGGCAAAACCGGTACGGTCTTTACCCGCCGCGCAATGCACTAACGATCCGCCTTCATCGTGATTTAATAACCGGTTGAACATCTGGCGATATTTGTCCGCCTGATTAATCACAAAGTCTTTATTAATATCACACATAAAACTGGCGACAGTCAGGCTATCAATAGTACCGCCGCCTATACCCTCTGCAAAGCCAAAAGCGCTACCCGGATCGATAGGCAAAGCAACCGTCTCGGGAGTGGCTGACAAAGGAAATAAATTTGGATCTTTTTCCCGCTCATCCTTTCGTCTGAAATCAAATACTACTCGGATATCCAAACGACTAAACTGTTGCTGATCTTTTTCAGTGAGTCTGGACAACTGATCGGAACGAAATAACTGACGCCACTTTACAGTCCGACCATTTATCGTTTTGTAACCACCATAGTCACGAAAGTTAGCAGCGCCTTCAAAAGGAATATGACGAGCGACTGTAGTCGCTGATTGATCTGGAAATTCTTTATTATGCATCTGAAAATATTCTATCGTTGGATTTAACAAATAATAAAAAAAGGAGTCATCATAGATGACTCCTGCTCACAAGGGGAGAGCTACGTGAAAAAGGTTAGACAATGGCATTCGATAATGCCAGTTTGGCATTCATATACTGTGAATCCATAGGCTTTGATGACAGTTAACTCGGCGGTTATATTGGCTAGAATTGTTATGCATAGGATCAATCACTATGTTGTTGTAATTATTTTTGAACACTACTTCTATTGCGACCAGGCATATTCTAGTTTAGTGAGGCAGACTATGTGTAGGCTACTCAAGACCAGGATGCGGAGAAGGCAAATTTCAATATTATAATTACATGAGCTAAATGTTATTTATTATCTACTTCGCTATGATTCAAGCTTAGCGCTAAACGATAGTGGTTTCATAAGTAAAAAATTGACAATAATTTTCTTGACTGTATTCAACAGCGGCCGTATGGGGATTGCAAGGAATGTCCGCCTATTAATTACATTTTTTATATTAAAAAATCACAAAATTACCGGCCTGCGGTGCAAGCAAACGAACTGCCTGCAAATTGATTAGATCGGGAGCAAACATCCTGAGGGTAACTAGGCTATTCAGTTGACATAATGATAGGAACAGGGAATAATCGCACCTCCTAAATTTTCACTCCTGTTTTCATCTATTATTGTCTGCAGGAAAACCATTTGACACAGGATTTATACAATGGCGAATTCACCACAAGCCAAAAAACGCGCCCGTCAGGGCGAGAAGCGTCGCCAACACAATGCCGGCCTGCGCTCAGTTGTGCGTACCTCTATCAAGAAAGTACTGGCCGCTATCGCGACTGGCGATGCCGAACAAGCAACGGCCGCTTATGCTGCAGCCGTACCAGTTATTGACCGCATGGCAGACAAAGGCATTATTCATAAGAATAAAGCTGCTCGTCATAAGAGCCGTTTAAACACTCAAGTAAAAGCTCTGGCTGCTGCTTAATTTAGCAGTTTGGAAGCATAAAAAAACCGGCTGATGCCGGTTTTTTTATGCTTAGCAATCATTGCTGTTAACTACATAAGCACCATATTATCTCTGTGGATCAGCTCTTCTTCACCCTGATAACCAAGAATCTCTTCAATCTCGGTGCTGGGGTTGCCTATAATTTGCCGTGCATCGAAGATAGTATAATTGACCAACCCACGAGCAATTTCATTACCCGCCGCATCAGTACAAGACACCAAATCGCCCCGATTAAAGCGACCGGAAACGGCTCTAACACCAACCGGCAACAAGCTACAACCCGATTGACGCAACATCTTAACCGCACCATCATCCAACTGGATAATACCATTTAGCTTGGACATGCCCGCCAACCACTGCTTGCGCGCCACTAACGGTTTCTGCCCCGCTTTTAACAAGGTGCCCAATGGCTGCTCAAGCGCTAGCCGTAGCAGAACGTCTTCAAGTTCACCGCCAACAATTACCGAGCTCGCCCCGGAGCGCGCAGCCAGCTTGGCCGCCCGCACCTTGGTCACCATGCCACCACGACCCAAAGCACCCGTGCTACCACCAGCCATCTGCTCGAGACTATCGTCATCCACAGCCGCCTCTGTGATCAGTATGGCATCGGGATTACTGCGCGGATCGGCATTATACAGACCCTGTTGATCAGTCAATATAATCAGACGGTCGGCATCAATTAGGTTGGCAACCAATGCCGCCAGAGTATCATTATCCCCGAAGCGAATTTCATCGGTCACAACGGTGTCATTTTCATTGATCACGGGAATAACACCGAGTTTTAACAGTGTGTTTAGGGTGCCGCGGGCATTTAAATAACGGTCACGTGCCGAGATATCATCATGACCCAATAGCACTTGGGCAGTCAGCAAATCAAATGTCTTAAAACAGGATTCATAGGCCTGCACTAACCCCATCTGGCCGAGTGCAGCGGCGGCTTGCAGATCATGCAGCGCATGTGGCCGCTCAACCCAACCCAAGCGGCTCATACCGACCGCGACCGCACCGGAGGACACCAGTACCAATTCTATGCCCTGCCGGCGCAATTCGGCCATCTGCGCCGTCCAATTAGCAATCGCCTCCCTATTGAGGTCTTTGCCATTGGCGGTCAACAAAGCACTGCCGATTTTAACCACCCAACGCTGCGGTTTTTCTGTCGATTGTTGTGTCTTCATTGTTTTACTCAAGGTTCGTAAATCACCTCAACGTCGTAATCGTCTTCATCCCAATCATCGTCATCAAGTGTATCTTGCACTGCCGCCCTTGCCGCTTGGCGAATAGCCGCTAATTGCTGAATGCGCAGTCGCGATTCTTCTTGCATACGAGCCTGAATATCCGCCTCAATGTCTACCAACTCAGGGTTTTCCAATTCTTTCTCATTACAGTCTTCAAGGTAAGCCATCACATCGCCACAGATCGGGTCGACGCCTAGCTTGCTAATTGCCGCGATGGAATAAACCGGCCCCTGCCAGTTCAGCGCATCAATCACCTGCTGACAACGCTGCTCGCGCTCATTCTCGGGCAGCAGATCCATTTTATTGAATACCAACCACCGATCACGCTGATGCAAGGTGGGGCTAAAACGCTCCAACTCGGTAATAATCGATTGCGCCGCCGCGGCCGGATCACTGCCATCAAAGGGCGCCATATCAACGATATGGAGCAACAGACGGGTTCGAGTTAGGTGTTTTAAAAAGCGTATCCCCAACCCTGCACCTTCAGACGCCCCCTCAATCAAACCGGGAATATCAGCGACTACAAAGCTGCGATGATCCTGCACTTTTACTACGCCCAAATTGGGCACCAGCGTAGTAAAGGGATACCCGGCCACCTTCGGTTTGGCAGAAGATACCGCGCGGATAAAGGTGGATTTACCGGCATTGGGAAGCCCTAGTAAGCCTACGTCTGCCAACACTTTCAACTCTAGCCTTAAATGACGAAACTCCCCTTCAGAGCCGGGCGTTGTTTGTCTAGGCGCACGGTTGGTACTGGATTTAAAGCGGGTATTACCCAAACCGTGAAAACCACCCTGCGCCACTTTGATGCGTTGACCATGTTCAGCCAAATCACCCAGCACTTCCTGAGTATCCTCATCAATAATCGTGGTGCCCACCGGAACCGTTAGGGTTAAATCATCACCCCCTTTTCCGGTGCAATTCTTACCTCTGCCTTGCTGGCCATTTTCGGCGCGATAGCTGCGTTGATAGCGGTAATCAACCATGGTGTTGACTGCCGTATCTGCCTGCAGCCAAATACTGCCACCATCACCGCCATCACCGCCATCGGGGCCACCTTCGGCAATATATTTCTCACGACGAAAACTGAGCGCACCATTGCCACCCTTGCCAGCCTGAACCTTAATACTGGCTTCATCGACAAACTTCATGCCTGTTCTCCGCGTTCGACATCATGAGTAAATAATAGTAGATGAACGGTTTAACCGCTCGAGAGCGCAAATAAAAAAGCCCCGTCATAAGGACGAGGCTTTTTGGCTAACTTTCTCGTGCTTAGGCAGAAACAACGCTGATATATTTGCGATTCTTCGGGCCTTTCACTTCAAATTTAACCACACCATCGGCTTTTGCAAACAAGGTGTGGTCGACACCCAGACCAACATTTTCACCGGCATGGAAACGTGTGCCGCGTTGACGAACCAGAATATTACCCGCCAAGACATCTTGACCACCAAAACGCTTAACACCTAGACGTTTGGCGTTAGAATCGCGACCGTTACGAGTACTACCACCTGCTTTTTTATGAGCCATTGTTACTTCTCCTCGTTAGTCTGTTAAGCCTTGATACCGGTGATCTTGACTTCAGTATACCACTGACGGTGACCCGCCTGCTTCATAGAATGTTTACGACGACGGAATTTCATAATTTTAACTTTCTTATGACGACCCTGAGCAATAACCTCAGCAGTCACTTTTCCACCTTTAACATATGGAGCGCCAATTTGGGCACTCTCACCTTCGCCAACCATCAGGACCTTATCGAAATTAATCGACTCACCGGTGGCGACTTCAATTTTTTCCAACTTAAGGGTTTCACCCTCTTTGACTCGGTGCTGTTTACCACCGCTTTCAATGACCGCGTACATAGTTTTACTCCACTCAATTGGCCTGCTTGCAAATAGGTCTTGCTTACACTCAGTTTTCTGCCGGCGCTGTCAATCGTCCACATGACTATTGATGTAACCGGGACAAGTCCAGGCACTGACCCCGATCATCTCTGGCATTATCCAAAATACCAAAATCGCTCAGGTTCAGATTTGGGAGGCGCATTCTACGGCAGTTAAAGGCCTAGAACAAGCCCTTAAGGCGGTTAAAACCAATAAGCTGGCTGAGATTAAAGCCCCAAGCCAGCCGGCTTGACACCATCCCAGCATCACCCTAGCATGCGGCTCGCGCTATTCAATAAGGGATAGCCTCCATTTAAGCTAGTCAGGCAGCGTATTTCATCATGCAACAGGTTCGTCAGGTCGTCGCCAAAGAGTTTGAGGCCGTCAATCAGCTCATTATCGACCAACTACACTCCAATGTCCCTTTGGTTGAAAATATTGGCCACTATATTGTTGATGCCGGCGGTAAGCGGATGCGGCCAATGCTGGCATTAATTAGCGGTGGAGCTTGCGGCAATCTCAACAATCATCACCTGACACTGGCAGCCGTGATTGAGTTTATTCATACCGCCACCTTGCTCCATGATGATGTGGTGGATATTTCCAGCCTACGCCGCGGCAGACCTACCGCCAATGCCGAGTGGGGCAATGCGCCCAGCGTGTTAGTCGGAGACTTTCTCTATACCCGTGCCTTTCAACTACTAGTGTCTATAGGCAATATGGAGGTCATGACCCTGATGGCTGAAGTCACCAACACTATCGCCGAGGGTGAAGTTCTGCAATTAACCAAGGCCGGTGACCCTGATACGACTGAAGCGGAGTATTTTCAGGTTATCAAAAACAAGACCGCGGTATTATTTGCTGCGGCAACCGCCTGTGGCGCCATTTTAGCAGGAGCCAAACAGACAGATATAGATCGTTTCTACCAATATGGCCTAGACCTCGGGCTTGCCTTCCAGCTTATTGATGATGTATTGGATTATGAGGGCAACGCTGCTGAGATGGGCAAAAACGTCGGGGACGACCTTGCCGAAGGCAAGCCCACACTGCCACTGATCTACACCATAAAACAAGGCAGCAAGGAAGATGCCGCGCTCATTCATAGTGCTATTAGCAACAAAAGCTTGGATCAGCTAGAAGATGTTGTATCCGCTGTTCAGCGTTGTGATGCGCTGACCTACACCAAACAGCTGGCAGCTGAAAAAAGTGCCGCTGCCGCCGCCAGTATCAACCACTGTCCGGATAGCCCCTATAAGGAATCATTAATTCGATTGGCGCATTTGGCAGTATCCAGAAACGCCTAATAATGATTCATCATCTTTCACTTCTGTGAGAAGAAGAATCGGATAAAATTTGCTATTTGTAGGCTTGGTGAGAACTAGGACTCTAGCAACCGCAGTAAGTCACTGGTTTTTGCTTCCATTAATGGCACATTGCCGCGGCTCTCTACATTCAATCTCACCACAGGCTCTGTGTTAGACATCCGCAGGTTAAAACGCCAGTCGCTAAAACTCATGCTGAGACCATCGACCCGCTCTATGGTATCGGCTGCTGCAGAGAAGTGCGATTCTACCTTGGCAATAGCTGCAGCTGGGTTTTCTATCTTGCGATTAATCTCACCACTACATGGGTAGGCTTTCATTCGCTCAGCCACCATCTCAGATAGGGCCATGCCTCGACTGGCAATCAATTGGGTCACCAACAACCAAGGGATCATACCGCTGTCACAATAGGCAAAATCTCTAAAATAATGGTGCGCACTCATCTCACCACCATAAACCGCATTTTCCAAGCGCATACGCTCTTTAATAAAGGCATGCCCAGTTTTACTTTCAACAGCTATACCGCCATTGGATTGAACAATATCAATCGTATTCCAAGTCAAACGAGGATCATGGACGATTTTCTCATCACGGCTATTGAGCAAAAATGCTTCGGCCAATAGACCAACAACATAATAACCCTCTATAAATTCGCCATTTTCATCAAAGAAAAAACAGCGATCAAAATCACCATCCCAGGCAATACCTAAATCAGCATTATGTTGTTTGACTGCATCAATAGTGATTTGACGATTCTCAACCAACAAAGGATTCGGCACACCATTGGGGAAATGTCCATCAGGCTTGTGATGCAGTTTAATAAATTCAAAGGGAAGCTTTGATTCAATCCGATCAATCACCGCACCGGCGCCGCCATTACCGGCATTAACAACGACTTTAAGCGGCTTCAAATGCTCGACGTCAATATAAGATAATAGATGATCGATATAGGCCTCAGCCGAATCCAACACACATCGCTGGCCCTTGGTTTTCACTTCGGGAAAATTATTTTCTTCAGCCAAGGCTTTAATATCAAATAAGCCGGTATCACCACTGATAGGCTTTGAACCTTCGCGAACAAACTTCATGCCATTGTAATCTTTAGGGTTATGACTAGCCGTTACTGCAATGCCGCCATCCATTTCTGCATAAAAAGTGGCGAAGTAAATTTGTTCCGTGCCACACTGACCAATATCATAGACATCAACACCTGAATCGATTAAACCCTCGGTAAGTGCGGCTTTTATTTCTTCACTACTCAAGCGAATATCATGACCTACCACCACTTTTTTTGGCGCTACCACCTGCGCATAGGCGCGGCCAATGGCATAGGCAATATCTGTATTCAATTCATCAGGCACACGACCACGGATATCGTAAGCTTTAAAACAGGTTAAATTAGTAGGCATACAACGCTGACTCTTAGTAATTATGCTTTATAAATATGTTGATAAACATGGTTAGTCGCCTCAACAAAACCGTCAACACTACCACAATCAAAACGACTACCTTCAAATTGATAGGCCATAACACAACCATTTTTGGCCTGCGTCAGCAGTGCATCAGTCAGCTGCACTTCACCACCTTTGCCCGGCGGTGTGTCTCTTAAAATATCAAAAATATCCGGCGTTAAAATATAACGACCAATAATCGCTAAATTGGATGGCGCATCTTCCGGCTTGGGTTTTTCGACCATATCGTCAACGCGATATAAGCCCTCTTTTAAAGCCTCACCAGAAATAACACCGTATTTTTCCGTTTGGTCTTGTGGCACTTCTTGAATCGCTACTATGCTGCATCGAAATTGCTTATAGAGATTGACCATTTGCGCCATAACGCTGTCACCGGCGTTAATACAAAGGTCATCTGATAGCACGACACCAAAGGGCTCATTACCAATCAGGGTTTCGCCGGTTAAAATAGCATGCCCCAATCCTTTCATTTCTCTTTGCCGGGTCATGGTAAATGTTGCCTGATCAAGTACACCACGAATACTGGTTAAATAACCTTCTTTGGCACTGCCGGCAATCTGATGCTCTAATTCATAACTAATATCAAAGTGATCAGTAATGGCACGCTTGCCCCGGCCGGTGACAAAAGCCATTTGATTCATGCCGGCTGCAATCGCCTCTTCAACACCATACTGCACCAAAGGTTTATTAACTACGGGCAACATTTCTTTGGGCATGGATTTAGTAGCTGGTAAAAAGCGTGTTCCATAACCAGCTACTGGAAATAAACATTTATTAATCATTGATAAAAATACCTTATAAAAAATTAATTATTCACTACGACCGTAAACATCTTCAAATCTGACGATGTCGTCCTCACCCAAATAACTGCCACTTTGCACTTCAATCAACTCAAGCGGAATCACACCGGTATTGGCAAGGCGATGCTTAACTCCTAGCGGGATATAAGTTGATTGATCTTCCGTTAATACCGATTCTGTTTCGCCACAGGTCACCACTGCTGTACCGCTCACCACAATCCAGTGCTCGGCTCGGTGATGATGCAACTGCAATGATAACTTTTGACCGGGATTAACGATAATACGCTTAACCTGAAAACGATCTGCAATCGCCAGTGATTCATAAGACCCCCAAGGGCGGTAGACCTTGGTATGGGTATTGGCTTCGCTTCTGCCCTCAGCCTTCAGCGTATTAACAATGGCTTTAACATCTTGTACTTGATCTTTATCGGCTACCAATACTGCATCAGGCGTTTCCACCACGACAATATTATCAACACCCACAGTGGTGACTAAACGTGAATTACTATGCACATAGCTGTTTTCGGTATGATGTAACAGCGTATCGCCAACCACGACATTGCCGCTGGCGTCTTTATCGCCAACATTCCATAAACTTGACCAGGCACCGACATCACTCCAACCACAAGACATGGGCACAACAACCCCTTTATCGGTTTTTTCCATCACCGCATAATCAATCGAGTCATCGGGACACTTGGCAAATGCTTCAGCGTCGAGACGAACGAAGTCGAGATCATTATTAGCCTGTTGGAATGCCGCTTGAGCCGCTTGCAATATACCCGGCGCAAGCGCCTCTAATTCATCTAAGTAAGCTTTGGCACCCATTAAAAACATACCGCTGTTCCAAAAGTACTCACCACTATCAAGATATTTTTGGGCAACATCTAGGCTAGGTTTTTCAACAAACTCTGCAATGGCAAAACTACCTGAAGACAGTGCTTTATCACGGCGGATATAGCCGTATCCGGTTTCGGGAGATTCGGGCACAATACCAAAGGTGACCAATTGACCCGCTTGTGCCTGCGCCATTCCAAGATCGACGGCCGTAGCAAAAGCATCAACATCTCTCACAACATGATCGGCTGGCATAACCAACATCACGCTGTCGGCACTTTGCTTAATCGCCTGAAGCGCAGCAACGGCAACGGCCGGCGCGGTGTTCTTACCCATAGGTTCTAGAATAATCGCTTCTGGGTTAGCGCCAATCCCTCTCATTTGCTCAGCCACGGTAAAACGATGCTCATCATTACAGACAATAATCGGCGCACCTGCATTCAGGCTTTGGGTGCGTTCCATGGTTTGCTCTAGCAAACTCAGGCTGCCTGCTAGGGGCAGAAACTGCTTGGGATTAAGTTCTCTAGATAACGGCCATAATCGGCTACCAACACCACCTGATAACAACACTGGAATTAACATGCTTGTCTTAATCCTTAGAAAGATTATTTAAACTTCATTGAGGCTTGTAGCCAACATGGCATTGGTAGCATATTGGGTCATTTCAGGGTCTCGCAAACCCATATACTGTGTAGCTACCATTGCAATTTTCAACGACACCC
>NZ_CAXAHB010000041.1:0-17562 GCF_963968385.1 uncultured Oceanicoccus sp. | reverse complement strand
GTCATCTGAAGCGGTACGGCATTGGCGCCAAGGCGCTCACCTAATTGGTCAATCACCATTTGGAAGTCAGCACCAGCACGGTCCATCTTATTAACAAAGACCATGCGCGGCACTTCATATTTGTTAGCCTGACGCCACACCGTTTCGGTTTGCGGTTGAACCCCTGAGGAACCACAAAGTACAACTACCGCACCATCCAATACTCGTAGCGAACGCTCAACTTCAATGGTGAAGTCAACGTGTCCCGGGGTATCAATAATGTTGATACGATGCTGATCAAACTGCTGTTGCATACCAGCCCAGAAACAAGTGGTAGCGGCGGAGGTAATGGTAATCCCCCGCTCTTGTTCCTGCTCCATCCAATCCATTGTCGCAGCGCCGTCATGCACTTCACCGATCTTGTGAGAAAGACCGGTATAGAACAATACGCGTTCCGTAGTCGTGGTTTTACCCGCGTCTACGTGAGCACAGATACCGATGTTGCGGTAACGGGCTATAGGCGTTTTACGTGCCACTGGTTGAACTCCGATAGAGTGAAAATAACATTAAAAAACGTGCTGTCAAAACGCTTCTTCAATAATAAAAACCTAACGCACCGTACAACAGGCGGTAGGTTTTTATGCTTAGAAACGGTAGTGCGAGAACGCTTTGTTTGCTTCAGCCATGCGATGCACGTCTTCACGCTTTTTAACCGCAGAACCTTTGCCCTGCGATGCATCCACAATTTCACCGGCCAGACGCTGACGCATGGATTTTTCACCACGACCACGTGAGTACTCTACCAACCAACGCATCGCCAACGCATGACGACGGCTAGGGCGTACTTCAACCGGCACTTGGTAGGTTGCACCACCAACACGACGAGATTTAACTTCGACCATCGGTGCAATATTTTCCAGCGCTTCGTCAAAAGCTTCAATAGGATCTTTGTTCAGTTTCTCCTGGACGATGTCCAGAGCACCATAAACAATGCTTTCAGCAACTGATTTTTTACCACTGATCATAACGTGGTTCATAAACTTAGCTAGCGTGAGATTGCCGAATTTTGGATCAGGCAAAATCTCGCGTTTCGCGACGACTCTTCTTCTTGGCATGGTTTTAGCCCTTTTCTTCAGGATTTCCAAACACTGTTTTGCCAGTTGCCCGGTAGGAGTGGGCGTGTGGGTAGCAGGGGTTTGGCCTTACTAAGGTTGATAATTTTACGGTTGCAGTGACATCACTGTAGCCGATACTTCTTTGTTGTTAACCGATATGACGTAGCGGAGAAGGACTGATGACCTTCCCCTATGCTCAGGGTCACTTAGGACGCTTGGCACCATATTTGGAACGACCTTGCTTACGATCAGCCACTCCAGAGGTATCCAAACTGCCACGAACGGTGTGATAACGCACACCAGGCAAATCCTTAACACGACCACCGCGAATCAAAACTACACTGTGCTCTTGCAGGTTGTGTCCTTCACCACCGATATATGAAGTCACTTCATAACCGTTGGTCAAACGTACACGACATACTTTACGCAATGCAGAGTTTGGTTTCTTCGGCGTTGTGGTATACACACGAGTACATACACCACGACGCTGCGGACAGGCCTGCAATGCAGGTACGTCGCTTTTTTGAACCTTACGTTTTCTCGGCTTACGAACCAACTGGTTGATCGTTGCCATTCAACAAACTCCAAATTAAATAAATAAAACTACTACTTTCAACCACTTAAGAGTCTAGACAGCTAGCCAAAACCCTTATGGTGGCAAGAGATAACTCGGCGAAACCAAGATGTCCCTGTCAAAAAGCGGAGCGCGAATTCTATAGACGCGCCCCAACCTAGTCAATAGCCGGATAAGGTAATATCCGGCTGCTTGGAAGCCAGAACGGAGCTTGTTTAGCTCTCATCCTTTAATGCTTCAGTCAATGCCGCTTCGATATCCGCTGCACTCACTACCATTTCTTCACTGGCTGAAAGCTCCTCATCCTTACGGCGCTTACGCTCAGCATGGTATGCCAAGCCAGTACCGGCAGGGATCAAGCGACCCACAACCACGTTTTCTTTTAATCCACGTAGATAATCGCGCTTGCCGGTAACGGCAGCCTCGGTGAGTACACGGGTGGTTTCCTGGAACGATGCCGCCGAAATAAACGACTCAGTGGCTAGCGACGCCTTGGTAATACCCAATAGCAGACGCTCATAACTGGCCGAAATCTTACCCTCAGCTTCCAAACGCTCGTTTTCTTCAAGCACGCGGGTATATTGTACCTGCTCACCTTTAATCAGCGTTGAATCACCGGACGCGGTAATCTCAACTTTACGCAGCATCTGACGACAGATAACCTCGATATGCTTATCGTTGATACCCACACCCTGTAGACGATAGACATCTTGGATTTCGTTACTGATATACTTGGCCAGTTCCGCAATACCCTTTAGACGCAGGATATCATGCGGGCTTGGTGGGCCTTCAGAGACAACCTCACCCTTCTCTACATGCTCACCCTCGAACACGCTTAAGGTACGCCATTTGTGGATTAACGATTCGTAGTGATCGGAACCCTTATAAGTCGAACCATCAGTCGGGGTAATAACCAGACGACGCTTGCCTTTGGTTTCTTTACCGAATGAAACCGTACCGGAAATTTCTGCAAGAATGGCAGGCTCTTTCGGTTTACGGGCTTCAAACAAGTCGGCAACCCGTGGCAGACCACCGGTAATATCGCGTGTTTTTGAACTCTCCTGCGGGATACGGGCAATAACATCACCCACACCAATATCTTCACCATCGGTTAAACCAACCATGGCGTTAGCAGGCAGGAAGTAGTGCGCAGGTACCGATGTACCAGCCAAGCAAAGCTCTTTGCCCTTGGCATCAACCAGCGTTACTGCCGGACGAATATCTTTACCAGCAGTCTGACGCTCAGCAGGATCGATAACGGAGATCGAACTCAAACCGGTCAACTCATCAGTCTGATGGTTAACGGTAATACCCTCTTCCATACCGCTGAATTTCACCTTACCGGCTACTTCAGTGATGATGGGGTGAGTGTGCGGATCCCATGTGGTGACAATATCACCGGCAGCAACCTCGGCACCGTCAGCCACTTTAATCAAGGCACCGTATGGCAGCTTATAGCGCTCACGCTCACGACCACTGTGGTCGGCAACCGCCAATTCACCGGAACGGCTTACCGCAACAAAGGTTCCGTCTGACTTTTCAGCCACCTTCACATTGTGCAGGCGTACCACACCTTCTTGTTTAACCTGAATGCTGTCTACCGCCGTTGCCCGCGATGCCGCACCACCAATGTGGAAGGTACGCATGGTTAGCTGGGTACCCGGCTCACCGATTGACTGGGCAGCGATAACACCGACTGCCTCACCGACATTGATTTTATGGCCACGAGCCAAATCACGACCGTAACAGGTCGAACATAGACCGTGACGAGTTTCACAGGTAATCGGTGAACGGACTTTGACTTCATCGATACTGTGGCTTTCCAACTCGATAACACCCTTCTCATCGAGCAAGGTGCCACGAGCAAAAAGAATTTCATCAGTACCGGGCTTAAACACATCTTCAGCAACAACACGACCTAGCACTCGATCACCCAAGGTCTCGATAATATCGCCACCTTCAATAACCGGTGTCATTAACAAGCCTTCATAGGTACCACAATCGACCTCGGTAACCACCAGATCCTGAGCAACATCAACCAAACGACGAGTTAGATAACCCGAGTTGGCTGTTTTCAGTGCGGTATCTGCCAAACCTTTACGAGCACCGTGGGTCGAAATAAAGTATTGAAGAATACTAAGACCTTCACGGAAGTTTGCAGTGATCGGTGTTTCGATAATCGAGCCATCTGGCTTGGCCATCAGACCACGCATACCGGCCAACTGACGAATCTGCGCTGGGGAACCACGAGCACCCGAGTCAGCATAAATATACACTGAGTTAAAGGAATCTTGCTGCTCTTCTTCACCATCGCGATTGACCACAGACTCTTTCGAGATTCCGTCCATCATCGACTTGGACACCATATCGTTGGCACGCGACCAGATATCGATAACCTTATTGTATTTTTCACCCTGCGTTACCAGACCCGAAGCGTACTGAGATTCAATTTCCCTCACTTCTTCTTCGGCGCTACCAATAATGTCAGCTTTTTCAGTAGGGATAGCAAAATCGTTAATACCGATAGAGGAACCGGAGCGGGTTGAGTAAGCAAAACCGGCATACATCAGCTGGTCAGCAACAATAACCGTCGACTTCAAACCCACCTTGCGGTAGCACTCGTTCAATACCTTGGAGATAGCCTTTTTAACCATAGGCTTGTTAACCAACTCAAACTGCAGCCCTTCAGGAATGATCTGCCACAACAGCACACGACCAACCGTAGTATCAACAATTTTGACGACCTCGTTGCGCTCACCGGTTTCTTCATCAAATGATACTTCTTTGATACGACACTGAATGCGAGCCTGCAAATGAACCTTGCGGGTATTGTGAGCGCGATGAACCTCTTCCGGATCAGCGAACACCATACCCTCGCCTTCAGCATTAACACGCGAACGGGTTAACCAGTACAGCCCCAATACCACATCCTGCGAAGGAACGATGATTGGCTCACCATTCGCCGGAGAAAGAATATTGTTGGTAGACATCATCAAGGCACGGGCTTCTAGCTGCGCTTCAATGGTTAACGGTACGTGTACCGCCATTTGGTCACCATCAAAGTCAGCGTTATACGCCGCACATACTAAGGGATGTAATTGAATCGCTTTACCTTCGATCAGTACCGGCTCAAATGCCTGGATACCCAAACGGTGAAGGGTTGGCGCACGGTTAAGCATAACCGGATGCTCGCGGATAACTTCCGCAAGAATATCCCACACCTCTGGTGGCTCACGCTCCACCATTTTCTTGGCCGCTTTAATGGTGGTCGCCAAACCACGGGCTTCTAATTTACCGAAAATAAACGGCTTGAATAATTCCAGCGCCATTTTTTTGGGCAAGCCACACTGGTGTAACTTAAGCGTAGGACCGACCACGATAACGGAACGGCCTGAGTAATCTACCCGCTTACCAAGCAGGTTCTGACGGAAACGACCTTGCTTACCTTTGATCATATCGGCCAAAGACTTGAGTGGACGTTTGTTTGAACCAGTAATAGCACGACCGCGACGGCCGTTATCCAGCAAGGCATCCACTGACTCTTGCAGCATCCGTTTTTCGTTGCGCACAATAATGTCAGGCGCATTAAGATCTAATAAGCGCTTCAAACGGTTATTACGGTTGATAACGCGACGATACAGATCGTTCAAATCGGAAGTCGCAAAACGACCACCATCTAGCGGTACTAACGGACGAAGATCAGGCGGCAGTACTGGCAATGCGTTAAGAATCATCCATTCCGCTTTATTGCCAGAAGACTGCAGTGCTTCTAACAATTTCAAACGCTTGGATAATTTTTTGATTTTGGTTTCAGAGTTTGTTGCAGGAATTTCTTCGCGCAAGGTGTCGACTTCTTGATCAATATCGATGTCTTGCATTAGACGTTGAACCGCCTCTGCACCCATCATCGCTTCAAATTCGTCGCCGAACTCTTCCATTGATTCGTAGTATTGCTCGTCAGTCAGCATCTGACCTTTTTCTAAGGTGGTCATGCCCGGATCGATAACAACATAGGATTCAAAATACAAGATGCGCTCAATATCACGCAACGTCATATCCAATAACAAACCGATACGGCTGGGTAGTGATTTCAAAAACCAGATATGCGCAACTGGGCTGGCCAGCTCAATATGACCCATACGCTCACGTCGAACTTTTGCCAATGCCACTTCAACGCCACATTTCTCACAGATAACACCGCGATGCTTTAGGCGTTTGTATTTGCCACACAGACATTCATAATCTTTTACTG
This sequence comes from uncultured Oceanicoccus sp., assembly GCF_963968385.1. Classification (NCBI taxonomy): domain Bacteria; kingdom Pseudomonadati; phylum Pseudomonadota; class Gammaproteobacteria; order Cellvibrionales; family Spongiibacteraceae; genus Oceanicoccus; species uncultured Oceanicoccus sp. The sequence continues at coordinate 11,642 of NZ_CAXAHB010000041.1, read as the reverse complement.
GGCCAAAGATCTTGGCACAGAACAGACCATCACGCTCGGGCTTAAAGGTACGATAGTTAATAGTCTCTGGCTTTTTCACTTCACCGTAAGACCACGAGCGAATCATCTCGGGAGAGGCTAAACCAATCCGGATAGAATCAAACTCTTCGTTTTGACCTTGCTTGAGTAAATTTAATAAATCTTTCACGCCGTTTCTCCGCTATGAAGGAGCTCTTTAAGAACTCCACATAATCGATTATTGATGGTTACATTAGGTCTGATATGCGACTGCTCGCTTATTCAGTGTCCAACTCCATATTGATACCCAGAGAACGAATCTCTTTGAGCAATACGTTGAAAGACTCAGGCATACCAGGCTCCATGCGCTGGTCACCATCAACGATATTTTTGTACATTTTGGTACGACCGGCTACGTCATCCGACTTAACCGTTAGCATTTCCTGCAAGGTGTATGCAGCACCGTAAGCTTCCAGCGCCCACACTTCCATCTCACCGAAACGCTGACCACCAAACTGGGCTTTACCACCCAGCGGCTGTTGCGTTACCAAACTGTACGAACCGGTAGAACGCGCGTGCATCTTATCGTCTACCAAGTGGTTCAATTTCAAAATGTACATATAGCCAACCGTCGTTTCACGATCGAAAGCTTCGCCAGTACGACCATCGTACAACTGCATTTGACCACTATCGGGCAAGTCTGCCAGTCGCAACAGGTTTTTAACTTCGGCTTCAGAAGCACCGTCAAATACCTGCGTCGCCATGGGCACACCACCACGAAGGTTGCCGGCCATTTCGATAATTTCTGTATCGCTAAAGGACTTCAGATCCTCTTTACGACCACCATCGCCGTTATAAATTTGATCAAGGAATTTACGAAGCTCAGAAATTTTGCGCTGCTCTTGTAACATCACATCAATCTTTTCACCCAGACCTTTAGAGGCAAGACCAAGGTGAGTTTCCAGTATCTGACCCACGTTCATGCGCGACGGTACACCTAAAGGATTCAGCACGATATCAACCGGCTCACCTTTTTCGTTATAAGGCATATCTTCTACCGGCATGATCACCGAGATAACACCTTTGTTACCATGACGCCCTGCCATTTTATCGCCAGGCTGAATACGACGCTTGATGGCCAGGTAAACTTTAACGATCTTAAGTACACCCGGTGCCAAATCATCGCCGCTAGTCAGTTTGCGTTTCTTATCTTCAAAACGCTCGTCTAAGGCAACACGCTGCTCGCTTAATTGGATTTCAGCAGATTCAAGCTGTGCGTTAAGGGCATCGTCAGAGAAACGCAGCTTGAACCACTGATCTTTCTCTAGCGCATCCAAGGCCTCGTCATCCATCACTGTGCCTTTCTTAAGGTCTGCACCGCTGACAATTTTTTGGCCGCTTAATGATTTGCGTAATAGCGCAAAGGTTGCAGCTTCGAAGATACGGAACTCTTCGTTAAGGTCTTTGCGATATTCATCAAGCTGCGATCTTTCGATTTCTTTGGCACGCACATCTTTTTCAAGACCGTCACGGGTGAAAACCTGCACATCGATAACGGTACCTTTAACGCTAGATGGAACACGTAATGAGGTATCTTTAACGTCAGAGGCTTTCTCGCCAAAAATAGCACGCAAGAGTTTTTCTTCTGGAGTTAACTGGGTTTCACCTTTAGGTGTTACCTTACCGACCAGAATATCACCAGCGCCAACTTCAGCACCGATATAAACAATACCGGACTCATCCAGTTTACCTAATGCGCCTTCGCCAACATTGGGAATATCAGAAGTCACTTCTTCTGAACCCAGCTTGGTATCACGGGCAATACAGGTTAATTCCTGAATATGGATGGTGGTAAAACGATCTTCTTTAACCACACGCTCTGAAACAAGAATCGAATCCTCAAAGTTGTAACCATTCCAAGGCATAAATGCGATCCGCATATTTTGCCCAAGCGCTAACTCACCTAAATCGATAGACGGGCCATCAGCCAGAATATCACCGCGTACGATATTGTCGCCTTCGCTAACAATAGGCCGCTGGTTAATACAGGTGTTCTGGTTAGAACGGGTGTATTTGGTCAAATTGTAGATATCAACAGGCGGCTGGCCTGCCTCAACCTCTTTGTCATTAACACGAACAACAATACGACCTGAATCAACACTGTCGACAACACCGCCGCGACGGGCAACTTCACAGACACCGGAGTCGGCCGCTACGTAACGCTCAATACCCGTACCTACCAAAGGCTTGTCAGCCTTTAATGTCGGCACCGCTTGACGCTGCATGTTGGAACCCATTAATGCACGGTTGGCATCATCGTGCTCAAGGAAGGGGATCAAGGCCGCCGCAACCGAAACAACTTGCTTCGGTGAAACGTCCATATATTCCACTTCATCAGCAGATTTAACGGTAAATTCATTTAAGTGACGAACCGCTACCAGCTCATCAATTAATTTATTCTTTTTGTCTAAGGTCGCAGAAGCCTGTGCGATCACATACTCAGCTTCGTTGATAGCCGATAGATATTCGATCTCGTCAGTAGCAACGCCCTTAACCACTTTGCGATAGGGGCTTTCTAAAAAGCCATAATCGTTAGTGCGAGCATAGGTTGCCAATGAATTGATCAAGCCAATGTTTGGACCTTCAGGCGTTTCGATAGGACAAACACGACCATAATGCGTCGGGTGTACGTCACGCACCTCAAAACCAGCGCGCTCACGCGTCAGACCGCCAGGCCCTAATGCCGAAACACGACGCTTATGCGTTACTTCAGATAATGGATTATTCTGATCCATAAACTGTGACAACTGTGAAGAACCAAAGAATTCTTTCACCGCAGCAGCAACCGGCTTGGCGTTGATCATATCCTGCGGCATTAAGCCCTCAGACTCAGCCATGGATAAACGTTCTTTAACCGCACGCTCAACACGAACTAGGCCGACGCGGAATTGATTTTCTGCCATTTCACCAACAGAACGTACCCGACGGTTACCAAGGTGGTCGATATCATCAACCACGCCCTTGCCGTTGCGAATATCTACCAAGGTTTTCAGCACGGCAACGATATCGTCATTGCTTAAGATGCCGTCACCCGTGATTTCTTCACGACCCAGACGACGGTTAAACTTCATCCGACCAACCGTCGACAAGTCATAACGCTCAGGAGAGAAGAATAAGTTCTGGAATAAGTTTTCCGCTGACTCCTTAGTCGGCGGCTCGCCAGGACGCATCATCCGGTAAATTTCTACCAAAGCTTCCAGCTGGTTACGAGAGGGATCGATACGCAGGGTATCACTAATAAATGGACCACAATCGAGTTCGTTAGTGTAGATGGTTTCAATAGACTTAACGCCAGCCTCTAATAGCTGCGCCAGAATTTCTTCAGTCAACTCGGTGTTACATTCGACAATAACTTCACCAGTCTTTTTATCAACGATATTCTTCGCCAATGAACGGCCCAAGATATACTCTGTAGGCACGACCAGTTTTTTCAGTTTTTCTTTTTCAATCTGACGAATATGGCGCGCCGTAATACGACGACCCGACTCAACAATAACACTGCCGCCTTTGCCAACGATATCAAAAGAGGCAACTTCACCACGTAGGCGATCGGGGATCAACGCCATTTTGTAGTTACCGTCTTTATCAACAGAGAATTCGTTGATGTCATAGAACATCGCCAGAATTTGCTCCGAGTCATAGCCCAATGAGCGCAACAAAATACTCGCTGGCAGTTTACGACGACGATCGATACGCACATAAACCATATCTTTTGGATCAAACTCAAAATCCAACCATGAACCACGGTAGGGAATCACGCGTGCTGAATATAGCAATTTGCCGGAAGAGTGCGTTTTACCTTTGTCATGATCAAAGAACACGCCGGGTGAACGGTGTAGCTGAGAAACAATGACACGCTCGGTACCATTGATAACGAAGGTGCCGTTATCCGTCATCAGCGGAATTTCACCCATATAGACTTCTTGTTCTTTGATGTCTTTGATGGTTTTGCTGGCTGATTCTTTATCATAAATAATCAACCGCACTTTAACCCGCAAGGGAACGGCGTAAGTGACACCACGCAACTGACATTCAGACACATCAAAGGCCGGAGTACCCAGTGCGTAATCAACATACTCAAGCGCCGCACTTCCCGAATAACTAACTATCGGAAAGACTGACTTAAACGCTGCATGCAAGCCTTGCTCGGCTCGATTACCCGCAGTGCTGTTGTCTTGAGTGAATTTCTTGTATGAATCCAACTGTATCGCCAAAAGATACGGCACATCCATTACATGGGACATCTTGCCGAAATCCTTACGGATACGTTTTTTCTCTGTATAAGAGTAGGCCATTAGCGCTCCCCAGCTTTCGTTTCTGATTCGTCATCCGCAGCATGCGCAACGACGGGTCATAACAGTCCTGAAATCAGGTTTGCTTGATCAATAATTTCGCAACATTGTTTGCAAAAACTATTTAAATCAAGCCGGTCTTCAAGCAACAACCGATGTCGGTGCTGAAAACCTATAAACAGAAAAAGGCCGACGGTCAAAATCCTGAAAACTTCAGAATAACTCCGTCAGCCCTACACTTCTTTTAAGCGGCGACTACAACATCACACGCCGCTCTATTGAAGTGCTTAACAGCTACCCGCTTACTTAAGCTCGGCAGATGCACCCGCTTCTTCAAGCGCCTTAACTGCTTCTTCAGCATCTTCTTTAGAAGCCGCTTCTTTAACCGTTGAAGGTGCGCCATCAACCATACCTTTGGCTTCTTTTAAGCCAAGGCCAGTGATTGCACGAACCGCTTTGATAACGTTAACTTTCTTATCGCCAGCGGCAGTAAGAACAACGTCAAACTCGGTTTTCTCTTCAGCAGCACCGCCAGCATCACCACCAGCAGGGCCAGCAGCGACAGCAGCAGCGGCCGATACGCCAAATTTTTCTTCCATTGCTTCAATCAGCTCAACAACATCTTTAACTGACATTTCAGCAACTGCATTGATAATATCTTCTTGAGATAAAGACATGATTCAGTTCCTATATCTTTGGGTTTAACCAGCCTTCAGGCTACAGCCAAACCAGTAATTACAATAAAAGCCAATAAAGGTTTTTCCAATCAGGAAAAAACTTAGGCAGCTTCTGTTTCTTTTTGGTCGCGAAGGGCCGCAAGTGTGCGAACCAGTTTTCCAGCAGATGCTTCTTTCATCACGCTCATCAGCTTGGCGATTGCTTCGTCGAATGTAGGCAGTGTTGCCAGCATCGCGATATCAGTCACCTCACCTTCAAAGGCAGCCGCCTTAAGCTCTAATTTTTCATTATCTTTTGCGAACGCTTTCAGGATACGTGCACCAGCACCTGGATGTTCGTTAGAAAATGCAATTAGAGTCGGGCCGACAAAAGTGTCAACAAGACACTCATAGTCCGTACCTTCAACAGCGCGTTTGGCTAATGTGTTACGTACGACGCGCATATACACGCCAGCTTCACGAGCCTCTTTACGCAGTGCAGTCATATCAACAACAGAAACGCCACGCGAGTCGGCGACTACGGCAGATAATGCACTTTGAGCAACTTGCTGGACTTCAGCGACAATCGCTTTTTTGTCTTCGAGTCCTATTGCCACAATTTTTCTCCAATATGATAAGTGCTACGTCTCAATGCGCTTATCGTTTCAGTTTTATGCCGAAACTCGCTTTTGCTGGTTTCGACAGATTGTTCCGGTGGTCGTCAAACGAGCCTAACAATTCACCGTCTGCGCAGGTTTGGTTTTGGTTTTCGCTAAAAAACCTTCCCCTCATTAAGCCAGATTGTTAATACACCCTTAACTATCAAGCAGCGAATAACGCTCTATAACACCTGCGGTCTTTGACGGCCTGTCTTTTGCCTATAACGGCGGACAGACCACAAAGTTCTTTTAACCTCTCCAGAGTCTTACTTAAGCTCTAAAGAAGATTGATCTAATAACAAACCAGGACCCATCGTCGTCGATAGAACCATTTTCTTCAGGTAGACACCCTTGGCAGAAGAAGGCTTGCCTTTTTGTAAATCAGCAACCAACGCTTCAAGGTTTTCTTTGATGGCATTGGCATCGAAAGAGATCTTACCGATAGCGCCGTGGATAATGCCGTTTTTGTCAATACGGTAACGAACCTGGCCGGCCTTGGCATTGTTAACGGCCGTTTCAACATCAGGCGTTACGGTGCCGGTTTTAGGGTTAGGCATCAGTCCGCGTGGACCTAATACCGTACCTAGTTGACCGACAACGCGCATAGCGGCTGGCTCGGCAATCACTACGTCAAAATCCAGATTACCGCCTTTAACTTGTTCGGCAAGGTCATCCATGCCGACAATATCTGCACCAGCGGCTTTTGCCTTCTCGGCGTTATCACCTTGCGCGAAAACAGCAACACGAACTTCACTACCAGTACCGTGAGGCAAGGTCGTCGCACCGCGAACAACCTGATCAGATTTCTTGGCGTCAACACCCAGATTGACAGCAACATCAACGGTCTCAACATACTTAACCGTAGAAACTTCTTTTAGCAGGGCAACAGCATCGTTAATCGGATACAACTTGCCTGCTTCAACTTTTTCATTAATCGCCTTCTGGCGTTTGGATAACTTAGCCATTACACCACACCCTCAGTCTCGATACCGGCGGCGCGAGCGCTGCCAGCAATTGTGCGAACCGCGGCATCCATATCGGCAGCGGTTAAGTCAGGCATTTTAGTGGTGGCAATTTCTTCTAGTTGCGCACGGGTCACTTTGCCCACTTTTTTGGTATTTGGTGTACCAGAACCACTCTTAATACCCGCGGCCTTTTTCAATAGAATTGAAGCGGGTGGCGTTTTGGTGATATAGGTAAAGCTGCGATCACTATATACACTGATCACAACAGGAACAGGAAGGCCTGGCTCAACACCCTGAGTTGCGGCGTTAAAGGCTTTACAGAATTCCATGATATTGACACCGTGCTGACCTAGCGCAGGACCAACAGGTGGACTTGGGTTGGCCTGACCGGCAGGCACTTGCAGCTTGATATAAGCTTCGACTTTTTTAGCCATTTCACTTCTCCTTTGGGTAGTAGCGCCTCGCAGCCTTCAACTTAGACAGTTTTCCGCTGGTCTCCGGCTCCCCGGTTTAAAGTATCTGTTATTGGAACCAGATACCGCTTAAAAATTATTTACGTCTTTTCTACCTGACCGAAGTCCAATTCAACCGGCGTTGAACGACCGAAGATCAATACCGCAACATGCAACTTGCTCTTTTCATAATTCACTTCTTCAACCACGCCGTTGAAGTCATTAAACGGACCATCAACAACACGAACCATTTCACCCGGCTCGAATAGCGTCTTGGGCTTGGGCGCTTCACCACTCTCTACACGCTGAAGAATCGTATTGGCTTCAGCCTGAGTGATAGGTGCAGGCTTGTCGGCCTTGCCACCAATAAAACCCATAACACGGGGTGTTTCTTTCACCAAGTGCCAGCTTTCATCGCATAAGTCCATCTCAACCAACACATAGCCGGGAAAGAATTTACGCTCACTGCGACGCTTTTGGCCGCCACGCATTTCAACTACTTCTTCAGTGGGTACTAAAACCTCACCAAACTTATCTTCCATTTTATGCAGCCCAATCCGCTCTTTAAGCGCACCGGCGACTTTCTTTTCATACCCTGAGTAGGCGTGAACCACATACCACCGCTTAGACATTTTTCACCCCTAACCAATTGCCAGAGAGACAAGCCAACCCAACAAGGTATCCAAACCCCACAGGATTAACGCCATCACAAATACAAAAGCCACCACAATCAATGTGGTCTGCGTGCTTTCCTGACGCGTCGGCCAAACCACTTTACGTATTTCCGTTCTGGCCTCTTTCGCCAATTTCCAAAACGCTGCACCCTGCACCGTTTGCACTGCAACAAAGGCCGCTGCGATAGCAATAACCAAAAGACCGATAACTCTATATAGAAGAGACTGATCAGCGTAATAAACATTACCGGCGATACCAGCGACGATAAGCGCTACAACGACCAGCCACTTTAGGCCGTCTAAATTACCGTTTTGAGATTCCGCATTTGCGTTCATAAACTTCTATCTCATTGTTAACATCGTCGTTAACATCGATAAATCGATGCCTTTTAAAGACGCGTAAAGCACCGCTTCGCCACTATGCGAAGAAGTGCCTTGATATAATGGCAGGCCAGGAGGGACTCGAACCCCCAACCACCGGTTTTGGAGACCGGTGCTCTACCAATTGAGCCACTGGCCTGTAATCACCGAAAACAGCTTAAGCCCTGCCGCCGATGTCAAACCTCTAACCTAAAAGCTTTGCTGAAGCTTCTTTAGAGCAACTAGGCAAATCTCCCAGCCGGACATTCACCATAGCTATCCTATTTAATTAACCAATTTAAATAGAACAGCCACAAAATATGGAGCTCATAACCGGATTTGAACCGGTGACCTCTTCCTTACCAAGGAAGTGCTCTACCGACTGAGCTATATGAGCACACTTAACCAAGCCCAGTGCAAACCCTTATAAAGAGCTGCCAACCAAAACATGGAGCGGGTAGCGGGAATCGAACCCGCATATTCAGCTTGGAAGGCTGACGTTCTACCACTGAACTATACCCGCCTGTATATAATGGTGGTGGGGGGTGGATTCGAACCACCGAAGCTCGCGCGTCAGATTTACAGTCTGATCCCTTTAGCCACTCGGGAACCCCACCACAGAAAGCGGATTACATCTCTGCGAGAGAGAAACCCCTATCAACCTTCACCCAGAGCAGCCTAATCAGACTCTAGCTCTAAGTACTCGTATTTTAAAGAAATTTTGGAGCTGGCGAGAGGAGTCGAACCCCCGACCGGCTGATTACAAGTCAGCTGCTCTACCAACTGAGCTACGCCAGCAGCAACCTCATTTTCAACGAGGCGGGCATTCTAGTCGAAGTTGTTCGTTGACGCAATCTTATCGCCGTAGTTTTTTCGTCTTTCTAGCGGCTGATTAAGCGCCCTGACACCTAACCAAGAGGCACTGGAAATGGACTATTTTCACCAATATCGAGTACCTAGCATCATCCAGCTTGCATTCTGGGCACCCTATCACGGCAATAGCCATTGCAAACCATCAAGCACCAACTCTGGCACCCACTCAATCTCATAGCTATCACCAAGATGGCTAGCAATGGAAGCGGCGTCACCACCGGTCAACAAGATGGCAAAACCTTGCGGTATTTGTCTTTCTGCCTCTGCAATCGCCACGGTGACAGCCCCGATCTGAGCCGCCTGTATGCCGGCATTGACCGCATCAGCGGTGGCACAACCAAAGGCTAGCTCGGCAGAGGGGCCCTGACAATCAAATCGCACCTGATCAGTGCCGGAAAATAAGCTTGCTTCCATCAAACTCATACCGGGAGCGATATAGCCACCCAAGTGCCGGCCATCAGCGGAAACCAGATCGGCCTTGAGTGCCGTACCAGCATCAATAACCAATACCGCAGCCTTTTTTCTATGATAACCCGCCACCACTGCGAGCCATCTATCGACACCTAATTTGCTAGCATCTTGGTAAGCATTGACGACACCAGCAACCTCTGGTGTTGATTGGGCAAATTCAGGGCTCACTCCCACTCGATCACAAAAATCCGCCAGACCTGCCAAGTTGTGAGCTGCAACCACGCTACCCATTTTTATGCGCTCAATCTGGGTAGTCGGAATAAGACGCTCAAAACCATCCATCAAGGCAAAGCTACCTCGCTCAACAATCTGACGGCCATCGACTACGCGCCATTTACAACGGGTATTACCGATATCGCACTCGAGAATCATCATTATCCCGTAGCCCTTAGACTGACTTCACCACCATTAAACCTGCACATCCCCGCCGACGTCTCAATCATAATCGCGCCAGTCGTATCCACACCAACCGCTTTACCCACAATGGTATCGTTAGCCAGCGACATAGCGACTTCGGCGCCTGCAAAGGCATCAAGAGCTTGCCAACGTTCTTGGTAAGCACTAAAGCCCTGCCCTTCAAAGGTGGATAGCAATAGCATTAGCTCATTTAATATAGCGATCAATAGTTGATTACGACTAGCCGCTGGTTCGCTGATTGACCGAACATCAATCCAAGGTTGATCTATGTAAATCGATGCCGGCATGGAAACATTTAGACCAATACCAATCACGACGTGACAGCGACCCGCGGGATCACCGGTCATTTCCAGTAGCACACCTGCCAGTTTACGGCCCTGATATAAAACATCATTCGGCCATTTTAATTCGGCACCGGAAAGACCTGATTTTTCTAACGCATCAACCACGGCAACACCAACGGCCAAACTTAAACCTTCCAAGGAGGCAGCGCCGCCGCCAAACTCCCACACCACCGAAAGATATAGATTGCTGGCATAAGGGCTGGCCCAAACACGACCGCGTCGACCTCTCCCGGCTGTTTGCTGTTCAGCAGTGCAGATATAGCCTGTAATACCCTGAACGGCTTTTTCCATAGCAACAGCATTAGTTGAAGCTATAACGCCCCTGACATCCAGATGACTAATTAAGGCACTGACATCGGAGGCGATACCCTCAGTAATGACTGGCGCTGATAACAGATCCAGACCGCCTTCAATACAATAACCTTTGCCCTTTATAGAGTTGAGCGGCAAACCTAGTTCTTCAACTTTTTTAAGCTGTTTCCACACTGCCGTTCTAGAGACACCAAGCACGCCTCCCAGCTCATCACCGGAGTGAAACTCACCATCAGCAAGTGCGGCCAATAAAGTTTCTAATGACATGGTTAATCCATAATGTTGATTTGTTGGCGATCATAACAAAGAAAGCTGATGCTGTGTCTTTTCTCTGGCGGCGGATACTCACAGCGCACTAATACAGTGCTCGATCTGCCAAACGGCAGCGATGACGATTTTTGTTTTAACATGAACATTAAGGAATGCTAGAACAGATTGTTGCGGTTTAAAGTCAGGGAGGAATAGCCACCTGCTATCACCCCACTCCCTGGCATGCCATCATCCTGATAGCCCTCCCTGACTACGTGCTTCCTTAGCACCTGACGGATCATATAACAGGTTTGTGGTTTTTCACTTGTACAAACACGCTATCTTTTATCTTTTTTGGATTCTGTTCGTCGACTCAGCCTTTCATTTCTTCTCATTTCTTCTCATTTCTTCGACGCATAAAAAAACTCCAGCATCATTCGATTGTTCGATTCGATACTGGAGTTTTCAATTTGAAGCCTGGCGATGACCTACTCTCACATGGACAAAGTCCACACTACCATCGGCGAAGATACGTTTCACTACTGAGTTCGGGATGGAGTCAGGTGGTTCCATATCTCTATGGTCGCCAGGCAAACTGGCTTGGATTGGCTCGGGTCTTACTGCTCGTAATGCTATGAGCAGCCCCAGCGTTTCCAAAGAGGGTGGTAAATAAGCTGACGAGCTTCTTCAGCAGAAGCAGTCTGTAATTTCATCATGCCTCGTATGATCCGAGTCATTGGGTTTCTAGGTTGCCCATACAATGAAGCGGGTAAAACCACTTTATTATATGGTCAAGCCTCACGGGCAATTAGTACTGGTTAGCTCAACGCCTCACAACGCTTACACACCCAGCCTATCAAC
>NZ_CAXAHB010000040.1:0-18158 GCF_963968385.1 uncultured Oceanicoccus sp. | reverse complement strand
TAGCTATTAGAGGTTCCGCCGGAGAGGCAAAAGCCTTATTATAGCGGCTTTCTTAAAATGAACACACAGGATAAAGGATTTTATGGTTATATTTAAAACAAACTATGGCGATATCAGTATTGAACTGGACTTTGATAACGCCCCTAACACCGCTGCCAATTTTGCCCAATACGTTAAAGACGGTTTTTACAATGGCACCATCTTCCACCGGGTTATTGATAATTTTATGATTCAGGGCGGCGGCTTTGAGTCAGGTATGATCCAGAAAGATACTCGCGACCCCATCGCCAATGAAGCTGACAATGGCCTAAAAAATGATGAGGGCACCTTGGCTATGGCTCGCACAATGGACCCAGATTCAGCTAGCGCCCAGTTCTTTATCAATGTGAAAGATAATGATTTTCTTAATCACACAGCAAAAACCAGTCAGGGTTGGGGCTATGCGGTGTTCGGCAAGGTGGTTGATGGTATGGATGTGGTCAATAAAATAAAATCGCTACCCACCACAATGAAAGGCGGGCATCAGGATGTACCCGTTGATGATATTATTATTGAATCGGCGGAATTAACTGAAGATTAATTGTCCTATATTGTCCTTTATTGCCCTATGACGACATTATTTATTTCAGATCTGCACCTTGATCCATCACGCCCGGCGGTAACCCGGGCGTTTTTGGATTTATTATCCGGCGAAGCTATATCCGCCGATGCCCTCTATATCCTTGGAGATTTTTTTGAGGTATGGATTGGTGATGATGACGATACTGAATTAAACCAAACGGTGATTGAGGCACTTAAAGTATTAACGACCAAAGGCACCCCTGTTTATATAATGCACGGTAACCGCGACTTTCTGATCGGCGAGCAATTTTGCCAACAGAGCGGCTGCCAGTTAATAGCCGACCCTACGGTGATTAATCTCTATGGCCGGAATGTGTTATTACTGCATGGCGATAGCCTTTGCACCGATGACACGGACTATATGGCATTTCGCCAGCAATGCCGCAGTCAGGCATGGCAAAACGAATTTCTATCCCAAGGTATTGAGCAACGCCGTCAATTGGCCAAACAAATGCGCGCTGAAAGCAAAACAGCTAATAGCAATAAAGCTGACGATATCATGGATGTTAATCAGCATGAGGTCCTGCGTATGTTTACCCAGCATGATGTCGATCTAATGATACATGGGCATACGCATCGACCAGCGATTCATCAGCATAAAGACAGTCATGCAAAGCGTGTGGTGTTGGGTGATTGGCACAATAGCGGCTGGGTTGTTCGCTTTCCGACTAGCGGTGAGTTTACGCTGGAAGAATTTTCTATATCCTAACGACAATCCTTTGCCGCGATATCGACAATTAGACGCTTTAACCTCTTATGACGGCTTCTTATTTAAGCCATCGGCCCACTGTGAAAACGAAATTCCTGATCAGGACTTTCAATCAGGTTTTTTTCTAACTCGGCATAATAAGCAATGCGATCGTTAATCGACGACGACGCATACTTTTCAGCCAGATCTAAATAATCCATAAAATGGCGGGATTCGGACTTAAGCAATGAAAGATAAAAATCCTTTAGCTCATCGTCTAAATGTGGTGCTAATTTTGCAAATCGCTCACAGGATCGGGCTTCTATAAAAGCGCCTATAATTAGACTGTCAATCAATTTTTCCGGCTCATGCGTTCGCAAACCTTGACGCATACCTGCAGCATATCGCGCGGAACTTAGCTGAATATAGGCAATATCGCGTTTTTTCATAATAGCGATCACCTGCTCAAAATGCCGCATCTCTTCCCTTGCCAGACGCGACATTTTATTGAGTAGATCAAACTTATCTACATAGCGATAAATCATATTTAGGGCGGTACTGGCGGCCTTCTTTTCGCAGTTAGCATGATCTATCAGCATAATATCCTGATGCTGCAATGCTGTTTCAACCCAGCGATCTGGTGTTTCGCAAGCTAGAAAATTATGGATAGCAGAGATATCTGGCAGACTCATTAGTAAGAACCCTTTACCGGCAGGTTGATTCGCGATTTTGAAACGGTGTTTATCTCCGGTATCAGGCCATTGCTGTCTTTGATTCGAAGTGGAATGGAAAACGATCTAACTTGCTTACCATCGGTGGTGCTAGCTAAACATTTAATATATATCTTGCCACTAGTCAGCGGCATAAGTTTTAACTGTATGACTAAGTTGCCATGATCATCTGTACTGTACACCTCAGCGGGGGTATCAATAAATTGATACTGTTCATTATCGACAAAATCCAAGTTTAATAACTTGCCTTTGGAAAAAGCAAAATCCAGCTCTAACACAACCACGCTATGAACTTGTAAATCGCCGACGGTGCTATGCTTCATTGCCATATGGCTACCGGCAACAGCATTGCTTGTTAGTGTTGTAACTCGAAATTTGTCGACAACAGAAACAGCTGAGCCGGACCAATCAAATCTATAAATTATAGCTACCAAGGAGAGTACTAATATAGCGAAGATGATCATTAGGCTGTATATCGACAACTTATTAGACATTATATAACCCTCTAATTAACCAAGACATCAAAACAGCGGCGCCCACTAGAACTATTTTCATCCTCTAAATAAGAAAAATGAGCCAGCGTGACAATATATTGCCCATGCAAATTGTGTGAAAAGTTGAGTGAGGCGCCATTAGAAACCGCCTGATAACGTATTATTTCCACACCACGTTTATAGACAACCACTACCGCCCTGCCATTATCAGTGGAAGAAATTTGAAACTGATAGCTTTTATTGAGATCGGCATCTAGCTTTAAAAATTGACTGACACCGAGTTTATTAATATTGCCAAACTGATTATTAGAACACACCTCTGCAGAGGTATTTAATTGTAACTGTTTATATATGACGTCTACATCCTGATAACCGTCAATATCATTATTTTCAATACTTTCATCACTGCCGAAATCATCGTTCACTGGCTCAGTATTTTGACTGGTAGTCAAATCATTAATAGCTTCATATTCAGAGCGCTGCTGCTTTAATTGATGAATAAAAGTAAAGAGTGTAGTTAATGACTCCGATGTACGATAAGCGTTGCTGCTAAGCACCTGAAAAATGGGATCAAAGCCAAGCTCGATAGCATCCACCTCATCATTATCAGCATCGAATAAATTATAAATAATAGATGCTACTGATGACTCACTATACCAGCCCGCAATAGTATGATTGAGTTCATCAAGTGCAAAGCTACTGGTTTTTCTCTGATTGAATCCATAACTATTGCGATAAGTTTTCGGGTCCTGAACAAACGAAGTGGCATTAGTCAAAGCAATACCGGAAAAAGCATCAGCCCAGCCCTCTTCAAAAGCCAGTCGAGCATCCAAGCGATCATCAATAGAATGTTCACCACCGAGAGCATCGGAACGACTAAAACTGCCTGTTATATAATGACCAAATTCATGAGCAATAACATGAGGATCATATTCATCGGTGTTACTATCCTCATCGCCTAGAAAAAATATTTCATGGGTGGTATTGACCACTTCCGCGCCAAGGAAGAATTTTTGCAGACGATAGAAGCTGCCGCTAATATCACCCTGTTTAATGCTTTCTTCATTTTCTATTGGAGCGGAGTTATTTAGCGTACTCCAGCGGACAGACAACAAAGGCAATGCAATATTGGCGTCGACCTTTATCACGGTGTCTACAGCCTCACAAAGCGTGTCTAGAATAGCAAAAGGGGCCGCCGCGCGAGCCTGAGTGTAATTTTTGGATCCCGACTGAACGCCGGCTCCAGCCAATAAATCACGGATAGGCCGGTCTGCTGGCGTCGCTACCATACTAGAGTCCAGCAAATAATAAGGCGCATTGGCATTGGTATTATCGGTTAATTGTATATCCCAGGACGTAGCACCCTCACTATCCTCTCGATAAAGCTGCGCACGAACCTGTATACAAACTGGCTGATTCTCCGGGACATTTAGACCGTATTGACCATCGCCATCTGATAAAGTTGTAGCCACGACATCCTGACTACATTGCCCATCACTGGCATCAACGGCCTCCACCACCACACCTCGCATAGGTAGTCGAGCAATATTTGTATAATCCAAGCCTGAACCGGTAATAGGAACTCGCTCATATTCAACACGCCCAGTCAAAGTACTATCTGAAGCGATATCTAAAATGGTTCGGCAGGAGCTGAGAGCTTGATTATTTGAGGGTGTTTGTACAGCAGGAAATCCCCCCTCCAAAAACGAAAAGGAAGTTGACAAATCTGCATTATTATCACTACCGCTCCCTCCACCTCCACCTCCACAGGCAGCGAGCAGTGTTGCAATATGCAATAAAGCTATCTTTAATCGAAGCATCTATTTTTTTTAAGTATTAGAATCTTCTACCTGCAAAGCGCTAGAGGCAAAATAACGCTGGTAATGAGCCTCAGAAAGAATATAGAACTCAGCATCAATGCTCAGACGCAATTCCCGTAAATCTGCATCCCGATACTGTGCATCCAACTCCAGTCCATATTGACCCAAGTCATCTAACTGACTGGCGCCGGCACGCAGTAGCTCATAGGCCCACAGATACGGGCTTTTATGTTTGGGATAAGCAATTTGCTGGGTATCCAGATGCCACTGCAGCAATTCTTGATGGGTTATCCGCATTTTTGCAGCGACAATTTGGGCGAGAAAGCTCTCTAAACGCTTATCAATTATTCGCTTTTGCGCCTGACTATAACTATTCCAATGAATGACTTCATGGCTAAAGCGCTTACAACCGCGACAAACACTATCGCCAATACCTGTTGAACAAACACCAATACAAGGTGTTTTGACTCTGATTTCTAACTCTTTACTCACTAGAACTCAATGACCATCGAATATTGCATGGATTGGACGGTGATGCCATTGGTAACAGGACACCACTTATTGTTATCAAGCTGGCATTCTAACGCGACCCAGTGCTTTTCGGAATGGTCATTAAGGGTTTATTTTGCCACTAAATCAGCCTGACTAGATACGCGCGCGGACCGGCATTGACTCACCTGTAACAACAACCAAACAGTGCTTGAGCGCCATTCAGCGACCCAATACCCCCGATCAAAAAAAAGAATAGCCCTATAGAGATCAACAACTTAACTTCACTATCTATTTTTAGTATAATGCGCGCCCTTATTTCCGTGATCTGCCTGAAACAGTAGATTTTATCGTCGATGTCAGCATCGACATTTCGGAGGATAGCGATCCTATCACCCCGAATATAGTCCATTGCTGGACGACAAATAACGA
Organism: uncultured Oceanicoccus sp.; assembly: GCF_963968385.1. Lineage (NCBI taxonomy): Bacteria > Pseudomonadati > Pseudomonadota > Gammaproteobacteria > Cellvibrionales > Spongiibacteraceae > Oceanicoccus > uncultured Oceanicoccus sp. The sequence continues at coordinate 12,883 of NZ_CAXAHB010000040.1, read as the reverse complement.
GGAGTTACCTGTGTTAGAAGCCTATCGCAAACACGTTGAAGAGCGCGCTGCTGAATCTATTCCACCCAAGCCACTAAATCCTGAACAAGTTGCCGGCTTGGTTGAATTACTCAAAACGCCACCAGCTGGCGAAGAAGCCTTTCTGCTTGATTTAATCACCAATCGAGTGCCACCCGGGGTTGATGAAGCCGCCTATGTTAAAGCCGGTTTTTTATCCGCCATTGTCAATGGCGATGCCCAATCACCGCTTATCGACAAAACTAAAGCGGTTGAGCTGCTTGGCATGATGTTAGGTGGCTACAATATCGAAACATTGGTTAATACCCTAGACAACAGTGAACTGGCTGAACTAGCTGCTGAACAGTTAAAGCAAACGCTATTAATGTTTGACGCTTTCCATGATGTCGCTGAAAAAGCCAAATCAGGTAATGCACATGCCAAGGCTGTTATGCAGTCTTGGGCTGATGCCGAGTGGTTTACCAGTCAGGATGAAGTCCCTGCATCGATTAAAGTTGCGGTATTTAAAGTCACCGGTGAAACCAATACCGATGATCTCTCTCCTGCACCTGATGCCTGGTCGCGTCCAGATATCCCGCTCCATGCGAGAGCCGCTTATAAAATGCAACGCGATGGCCTGATTCCGGATGAGCCGGGTGTTGTCGGTTGTATGAACCAAATTGATGAAGTCAAAGCGAAAGGTCTACCGGTTGCTTTTATTGGTGACGTTGTAGGCACCGGATCCTCACGCAAGTCAGCCACCAACTCCGTACTGTGGTTCTTTGGCGATGACCTTCCTGGCGTACCCAATAAACGCGGTGGCGGTATTTGTATTGGCGGTAAAGTTGCCCCTATCTTCTTTAACACCATGGAAGACGCCGGCGCCTTGGTATTTGAAGCGCCGGTTGAAAAACTGGGCATGGGTGATGTCATTGAAATAAGGCCTTATGACGGCAAAATTCTCTCTGACTCGGGCGAAGTCTTGTCAGAATTCACGATGAAATCCGATGTTATTTTTGATGAAGTTCGTGCCGGTGGTCGTATCAATTTAATTATTGGTCGCGGTTTGACTCAGCGCGCGCGTGAAGCTCTAGGCTTACCACCTTCAGACCTGTTCCGAGCACCAACACAGCCTGCCGATACCGGTAAAGGCTATACCCTAGCACAGAAAATGGTGGGTAAAGCCTGTGGCATTGAAGGCGTTCGTCCCGGCACCTACTGCGAACCTAAGATGACCACGGTTGGCTCGCAGGATACCACTGGGCCAATGACACGTGATGAACTCAAAGATCTAGCCTGTCTAGGTTTTTCCGCTGACCTGACCATGCAGTCGTTCTGTCATACCGCGGCTTACCCCAAGCCTGTTGATATTGATACCCAACACACGCTTCCTGATTTTATTATGACTCGCGGCGGTGTTTCACTGCGCCCAGGTGATGGTGTTATCCACTCTTGGTTGAACCGTATGTTGCTACCGGACACGGTGGGTACTGGTGGTGATTCGCATACCCGCTTCCCAATGGGAATTTCTTTCCCGGCCGGTTCCGGTCTGGTCGCCTTTGCTGCTGCCACCGGTGTTATGCCACTAGATATGCCTGAATCAGTGTTGGTTCGCTTTAAAGGTGAAATGCAGCCAGGGATTACTTTACGTGATTTGGTTCATGCCATCCCTTATTACGGCATCAAGCAAGGTCTATTAACCGTGGAGAAAAAAGGCAAAATCAACTTCTTCTCTGGTCGCGTTTTAGAAATTGAAGGATTGGATGACTTGAAGGTTGAACAAGCCTTTGAATTATCTGACGCTTCTGCCGAGCGCTCTGCGGCTGGCTGTACTATTAAGCTATCTGAAGAGTCACTCAGGGAGTATATGACCTCTAACATTACCTTGCTGCGCTCGATGATCGCAGATGGATACGGTGATGCACGCACACTTGAGCGTCGCGCCCAAGCAATGGAAGCTTGGCTGGCCAAGCCCGAATTAATGTCTGCCGATGCCGATGCTGAATATGCTGCCGTTATCGAGATTGATCTGGCTGACATTACCGAACCAATTGTTTGCTGCCCGAATGATCCAGATGATGCCAAGCTATTATCTGAAGTGGCTGGCGACAAGGTAGATGAGGTGTTTATCGGTTCTTGTATGACCAATATTGGTCACTTCCGCGCTGCTGGCAAACTGTTAGAGAACAACAGCGGTTCATTGCAAACCCGTTTTTGGATGGCCCCGCCAACTAAAATGGATGAGCATACACTGATGGAAGAAGGTTATTACAATATCTTCGGTCGTAACGGTGTTCGCACCGAGATGCCGGGTTGCTCCTTGTGTATGGGTAATCAGGCACGAGTGGCTGCCGGCACCACGGTACTCTCAACCTCGACCCGTAATTTCCCCAACCGTCTGGGCGATGGCGCTAATGTGTATCTGACTTCGGCTGAACTGGCTGCGGTGGGAGGTATTCTTGGCAAACTACCAACGCCTGCAGAATATATGGAATACGCTAAAAATCTGGATACACTATCTGACGAGGTTTATCGCTATATGAATTTTGATCAGGTCGAATCTTTTCAGAAGGCCGCTAACGAAGCCAAGATTAATGCCGTTCAGATTGAGGAAGTGGCTCAGTAGTCTGACTCACTTTTCTCGACTCAATAAAAAAGCCCTGATCATTATGATCAGGGCTTTTTTTATGGAGCGGGTTTGTGCGTTAAAGCGCTGCCAAACCGCGTTGCATATCGACCTTAAGGTCTTCGATATCCTCAAGGCCAACGGCAACACGTATTAGATTGTCACTAATGCTAGCAGCAGCGCGTTGCTCATCAGTCAAGCGACCATGAGTGGTTGTGGCTGGATGCACTATGGTTGTTTTAGCATCGCCCAAATTGGCCGTCAGTGAGCAAATACGGGTTGCATCGATAAAGCGCCAAGCTGCCGCCTTATCACCTGCCACACAAAACGACAAAACACCGCCGTAGGCGCGCTGCTGTTTTGTAGCCAAAGGTTTGCCCGGATGGGAATCTAGGCCGGTGTAATAAACCTTATCAATACCTTTTTGCTGCTCAAGCCATAGCGCCAGTTGCATGGCATTATCGCTATGGGCATCCATACGCAAGCGCAAAGTTTCCAAGCCTTTTAAAAACACCCAGGCATTAAATGGACTCATGGTTGGCCCGCAGGTGCGAATGAAACCAACAACCTCATCAATGAGGGCTTTGCCCCCTACTACACAACCGCCAACACAACGACCTTGACCATCAAGGTATTTGGTCGCTGAGTGAATAATTAGATCAGCGCCAAATGCCAATGGCTTTTGCAACGCCGGAGTACAAAAACAATTATCGACCACAAACAGGCATTCATGCTCTTTGGCCAAAGCAGACAAGGCAGATAAATCGGCTACTTCACAAATCGGATTGGAAGGTGTTTCACAAAATAACATTTTTGTATTTGGCTGAATCGCCTGCGACCAATCCTGTAAATCAACCAGATCAACAAAGGTGACTTCCAAACCGAACTTAGCCAAATACTTAAGAAATAAGTTAGTGGTAGTGCCAAACACATTGCGCGAGCAAACAACATGATCACCCGCCTGCAACAATGACATGCAAGTGCTCAAAATTGCCGCCATGCCTGAAGCCGTAGCTACAGCAGCTTCGCCACCTTCCATCGCAGCAATACGTTGCTCAAAATTACGAACGGTTGGATTGGTATAACGAGAATAGACATTGCCTGCCTCTTCACCGGAAAAACGTTTAGCGGCTTGCTCTGCGCTATCAAACACATAACTAGAGGTCGGATAGATAGGCTCAGCATGTTCACCTTCACCGGTTCGCATTTGTCCGGCACGGATCGCCAAGGTATCAATCTGCGCATCATCTAATGCGGCTCTGCGTTCACTATCTTTTTCAGACATGCTGTTGGTTCTCTATGCTAGCCAAACTTAAGAAGCGTCATCGTTATGTAAGGCAATACCTGCAACATCCTCGGTTTCTGCCCGCTCTGATTTAGATTGATCGTTGCGTGCGGCAGCAATGGTATTGAGATAGTTGTCATCAATATCGCCGGTAATATACTCACCATTAAAAACCGAACAATCATACTGGGTAATTTCTGGATTACCTTCGGTTGAACTGGCCACCAAATCATCCAGCTCTTGATAGACCAGCCAATCGGCGCCAATTAAATCACAGACTTGCTGCTCTGTGCGATTATGCGCAATCAGTTCCTCGGCCGCCGGCATATCGATACCGTATACGTTTGGGTATCTAACCGGCGGGGCTGCCGAGGCGAAATAGACTTTGGCAGCGCCAGCATCTCTAGCCATTTCTATAATTTGACGACATGTAGTACCGCGCACAATGGAGTCATCGACCAACATGACATTTTTATCTTTGAACTCCAGCTCAATGGTATTTAATTTTTGTTTTACCGATTTTTTACGTTCACTCTGGCCAGGCATAATAAAGGTTCTGCCGATATAACGATTTTTTACCAAGCCTTCGCGAAATTTTACCCCTAGATTTTGCGCCACCGATTGGCCGGCAATACGACTGGAATCAGGAATCGGCACCACCACATCGATATCGTGATCGGGTCTTAACGCCAATATCTTGGCAGCTAATTTTTCGCCTTGGCGTAAGCGCGATTTATAAACGGATACGCCATCCATAATCGAATCAGGACGAGCAAAGTAAACATGCTCAAAAATACACGGGGTAGCCTTGGCGTTTGCAGCACATTGTCGTGAATGCAGTTTGCCATCAATATCAATATAGACCGCTTCACCAGGTGCTACATCTCTTACCAACTTAAAGCCCAAACAATCAAGCGCCACACTCTCTGAGGCGATCATATACTCGGTGCCGAATTCGGTTTCACGGGCACCAAAGACTAGCGGACGAATACCGTGCGGATCACGAAAACCCACTACGCCATAATTAGCCAACATAGCAATAGCACCATAACCCCCAAGACAGCGAGCATGAACACCGGCAACGGCAGCAAAGATGTCATCCGCCGAGGGTGCTATCTTGCCCAGCTTTTGCAATTCATGGGCAAAGATATTCAACAAGACTTCAGAATCTGAATCGGTATTAAGATGGCGTAAATCGGTCTGAAATAACTCCCTACTTAATTGCGCGGCATTCGTCAGATTACCATTATGGGCAAGGCTAATGCCGTAGGGAGAATTGACATAGAAAGGTTGAGCCAAAGCTGGGCTTGAACTGCCTGCAGTCGGGTAGCGCACATGACCAACACCGATATTGCCAGTCAGACGCTGCATATGGCGATTGTGAAATACATCCCTAACCAGACCATTGCCTTTACGCTGATTTAGACGACCATTGTCACAGGTGACAATACCGGCAGCATCCTGTCCCCGATGTTGCAATACCGTTAAGGCATCATAAAGGTCTTGATTTACATTGGACTTAGCTACTATGCCGACAATGCCGCACATCGATCAAACCTCACAAGCATTACGCTTAAAAAATATTGCTATGTATTCACAACAATCTGTACCGAATCCTTCATTTGAGCCTCTCTACTCCTCAGAGAAGTCAGGGCATTAAACGCCCAAATAAATCTAACAATAAGGCAAAGGTGTCTTTGCACCAATGCTCAATTAACAAGAACTGTGGAATCAAGATCGACTGCTGCCACCAACTATCCTGATTAACAGGAAATGCCATTGGCACCAATATTAACAGGGCCATCACCACGATGACGCCGCGAGCCAAACCAAAGGCCATACCAAATAAACGATCGGTACCGCTAAGCCCGGTCATTTTAACTAATTCACTGACTAAATACTTGACCATTGAGCCAACCACAAAGGTGGCAATAAACAGGGCGACAAAGGACAGCAGGTATCTCAGTGAAGCGGATTCAACCAACCCCTGCAACAGTACGGCCATGTGCCCGTGAAAGGCCAGCGATACAAAGAATGCTATGCCCCATACCACCAGAGATATTGCCTCTTTGACAAAACCACGCTTAACACTGATTAAACTGGATATCGCCAGAATGCCAACGATAGTCCAATCTGCCCAATTCATTACCATTGTCCGTGCCCGTTTTGTTGCAGCGTGGATTCTACCAGAGGCTTAATGCTGACCATAGTATTTTGTTTATCGTCTACTGCTCAAATTTCACTATCAACGACTTGACCTTATAGCGTTTATCTATGATGTTTTTATCTTTATTAAAAGCGTCTTTGGTAAATCGCGGACCAATAAAAACTTGCCTTAGCTTACTCTCTTTGGTCGCGATAACCCGAGTAAACGCCTTATAACCCTGCTTCTGCAAAGCCTGCTTGAGCTCATCGGCCTTTTTCGGTTGAGTGAAGCTAGCCACTTGCAACACCCAAGCCTCAGGCAAGCCGTCTTTATTAAGTCTGGTAGTAGTCTCTGGCTTAGCTTTTATTTTAGCCTGAGCTTTGGCTGCCGGCTTTACCGCCTCAGTATCTGGCTTGGGCTTGCTAACAGGCTGAACAATATGTGGACGAACTGGGTCTTTCATCTGGTATTTTTCAAACGCCGGTTTCGGCGGAATTTGACTGCTACGATCCATCACCACACTATTAGGATCGGTAAATATAACCGGCCAGAGTATTAAGGCGACCACGACTAATACAATAGCACCGACCAATCGCTGCTTAAAACCATCGTTCATTTAACTATTTCCTTCGTTAGTGAATTTAGCGGCATCACCCTGAAGCATTAAGACCTCGGCAACAGTAAAAAAAGAGCCAAAGACAAGCAGTCGATCGCCCTCCTCCATTAAGGATAGTACCCTTTGATAAGCCTGCTGAATATCTTTACCAACCTCAAATTTATTAATATTGTGCTGAGATAAGACGGTTGTCATCTGATTGCTAGGCATAGCACGATCATTATTCGGCTGATCGGCGACAAACCAAGCATCGATTTCTGCCGTTAATGCAGCAACGATACCATCAAGATCTTTGTCTTGCATAACCGATATCAAGGCAAAGGTCCTCCCCTCACAACGCTGAGCTTGTAAACGCTCTGCCAAATAGTTGGCTGCGGCAGGGTTATGGGCAACGTCAAGAATCAACGGCTTACCGTTGATCTTAATCTGCTGGAAGCGTCCCGGTAACTGCACAGTATTAACACAGGCAAAATCGATATTAGCCGTAGCTAACGGCAGCAGATGTATGGCTTGTATTGCCGCGGCAACGCTTTCTTTGGGCAATTGTGGCTCTGGCAAATTGACACACTCTATCGATTGTCCCGATATATTGGTCCCTGACCAACAACCATTTTCAAACTGAAAATCCTCTCCGGCCTGATAAAAATCGGCTCCACACTCTTGCGCGACTGTGCGCAATGACGCCGGCGGATTGAATCCGGCAGAGATAGCCGGTTTGCCGGCCCGGAAAATACCGGCTTTTTCACGTCCTATTTGTTCGCGATCCAGCCCCAACCAATCCTGATGATCAATAGCAATACTGGTGGCTATAGCAATATCTGCATCGATAATATTAACGGCATCAAGACGCCCCCCTAAACCGACCTCAAGCACCGCCACATCAAGATGACTGCGCTGAAAGATATCCAGAGCAGCCAGCGTACCAAATTCAAAATACGTTAGCGGGGTTGCTGCTCTTGCATCATCAATACGCTGAAAGGAATGCATTAAGGTAGCATCGTCGACGGGTAAACCATTAAGCATCACGCGTTCATTGTAATGAAGAAAATGAGGAGAGGTATAACAGCCGACGCGGTAGCCGGCAGAGAGCAGTAAAGCATTGAGGGTAGCGACACAGGAACCCTTGCCGTTGGTACCGGCAACGGTAATCACCTGACAATGGTTGAGTGAAATAGCCATCGCACTGGCAACGCTGCCAACACGCTCAAGCCCTAACTCTACTTCGCGGGGATGGCAGGACTCTTGCCATTCCAGCCAGTCCTGCAATTGCTGAAAACGCATTTATGCCGCTGGACGATGTGTCAACTTGGAAAGAATGCTCGATAGGCTATCGCGCATATCTTTACGATGAATAATCATATCAATAGCACCATGCTCTAATAGGAATTCACTGCGCTGGAAGCCCGCCGGTAATTTTTGACGAATGGTTTGCTCAATAATATTCGGACCTGCAAAACCGGCGCGTGCGTCCGGTTCAGCCACATTGATATCACCTAACAAAGCTAAGCTAGCTGATACACCACCATAAATGGGGTCGGTCATTACCGAAATATAGGGCACCCCTTTTTGTTTTAGCCGTTCTAGCACAGCACTGGTTTTAGCCATTTGCATTAACGAGATTAAGGCTTCCTGCATACGGGCACCGCCAGAAGCTGAAAAGCACACAAAGGGGATATTTTCTTGCAACGCCAGATTAGCCGCCCGAGTAAACTTCTCACCTACGGCATAACCCATTGAGCCACCATGAAAATTAAACTCAAAGGCGACAACCACAACTGGCACATCTTTAACCGTGCCACGCATTGCAACAAGCGCATCCTTTTCACCGGTACTTTTTTGTGCCGTCGCCAAACGATCTTTGTACTTTTTCTTGTCTTTAAATTTCAGCCGATCAATAGGCTCGATGTCGGCAAAGACTTCTTCCCTACCAGCTGCATCTAAAAAACCATCAATACGGCGACGAGCACCAATACGCATATGGTGCTCACACTTGGGACAAACATCGAGATTTTTTTCCAACTCTGGACGATATAGTACTGCATCGCACTTTACACACTTTTTCCACAAACCTTCAGGCACACTGGTACGGCGATCCTGTTGCTCAGTTTTATCTAGGGTAGGAAGTATTTTATCTAGCCAGCTCATTGGGAATCCCTATAATCAATCATAGTGTTACTTATAGTCAATTTTGTGTCTTATGCAATGCAATCAGACTGCATCCATAGCCTGACGCATAGCACCAATTAGCGCAGATGATTGCTCAACAGCATTATTATCGCTTGCCGCCACTGTTTCAACCACCTTATTGACCAAGGCACTACCAACTACCACACCCTCAGCCAAGCGCGAAATCGATACAGCAGACTCATTATCCTTGATACCAAAACCGACCACCACGGGCAAATCTGTAATCGTTTTGATTTGTGCGACTTTTTCTTCGACCGAATCAATATCCAGATGCCCTGCGCCCGTGACCCCCTTGAGGGAAACATAGTACAAATAGCCGGTCGCTAAACTGGCAATGCTTTGGATGCGTTCGTTGGTGGTGGTAGGTGCAATAAGAAAAACGCTATCAATCTCCACCTGTTTCAAAGCCGCGTTTAGCTCTTCGGTTTCTTCCGGTGGCAGATCCACCGTTAACAAGCCATCAACACCTGCATCTGATGCTGCTTTGGCAAAGTTGTCGTAACCCATTCTCATCACGGGGTTAACATAGCCCATTAATACCACGGGGGTACGCTGATTGTGCTGACGAAACTCTTTTACCATGGCTAAAATAGTAGCCAAACTAACATGATGCTCCAATGCTCTTTCATGGGCCAACTGGATAACCGGCCCTTCTGCCATTGGATCGGAAAAAGGCACCCCAAGCTCAATGATATCGGAACCGTCGCGTACAAGCTGGTGCATCATACTGACGGTAAAATCCGGCGCCGGATCGCCCGCAACAATATAAGGGATTAATGCTTTACGACCTTCTTGCTGTAATGCTTGCATACAAGCAGTAATACGACTCAAGGTTGGTTCCTCTTGACTGACTTTTATATGACTAATCGCGGTTAAACTTTAATACCATCCAACTCGGCAACGGTAAGAATATCTTTATCGCCGCGACCGGATAAGTTCACCACAATGGTTTGCTCTGGTGTCATGGTCTTAGCCAGTTTTTCCGTGTAGGCCAGCGCATGACTGGTTTCTAAAGCCGGCATAATACCTTCGATTAAGGTTAGCTGACGGAACGCATGCAAGGCCTCGTCATCATTGACCGCAACATAGTCAACGCGATCAATATCCTTTAACCATGAATGTTCAGGACCCACACCAGGATAATCCAAACCGGCAGAAACCGAGTGAGTTTCTATAATTTGACCGTTATCATCTTGCATTAGATAGGTACGATTACCGTGCAGGACGCCCGGTTCACCGGCACTCAATGGCGCAGCGTGTTGACCAGTTTCAACACCACTACCCCCCGCTTCAACGCCATACATTTTAACCGCTTCATCTTGCAGGAATGGATGAAATAGACCAATAGCGTTAGAACCACCACCGACACAGGCAACCAAAGCGTCAGGCAGCTTGCCGACCATCTCCAAGTGCTGTGCTCGAGCTTCACGGCCAATGATCGACTGAAAATCTCTAACTAATTGCGGGTAAGGATGTGGACCTGCAACGGTGCCGATAATATAAAAAGTATCATCAACATTGGTAACCCAATCGCGCATAGCTTCGTTCATCGCGTCTTTTAGGGTTTTAGAGCCTGAGGTGACGGGTATCACTTCTGCACCCAGCAATTTCATGCGATAGACGTTTAGTGACTGACGCTTAACATCATCTTCACCCATAAATACATGGCATTCCATACCCAGACGCGCGGCAACGGTTGCAGAAGCAACACCATGTTGACCTGCGCCGGTTTCAGCGATCACCCGTTTTTTGCCGGAGTATTTGGCTAGTAAGGCCTGCCCAATCGTATTGTTGACCTTGTGCGCGCCGGTGTGATTTAAATCTTCACGCTTTAAATAAATTTGTGCGCCACCGACTTGCTTACTCCAGCGCTCGGCATGATATAGCGGAGAAGGACGGCCTACATAGTGAGCCATATCTTTATCGAACTCGGCCTGAAAGTCAGGATCGGAAGATAGCTTATTATAGGAAGCTTCCAATTCATCCAATGCCGAGATTAATGTTTCAGAGACATAGCGACCACCATAAGGCCCGAACCGGCCATGCTTATCGGGTACCGCTGTGTAATCGACTGCTTTTACAGACTTACTTGCTGTCATGCTTATACACCATACTTCTATTGTTAACCAAGGGCGGCATCTGCGCGCTGGACGCCCTTAATAAATTCGACGACTTTGTCTTTATCTTTGCTGCCGGCTGAAACTTCAACACCACCGCTAACATCAACGGCATAAGGCCTAAACTGAGCGACTGCATCACTGATATTATCCGGTGTTAATCCGCCAGCTAACACTATACGGCTAAGCCGTTGCTTGGGGATTAAATTCCAATCAAAAGATTCCCCGGTACCACCGGGCACCCCTTGACGGTAAGTGTCCAGCAAAATGCTACGCGCCGTAGCAAAACGATCGATTTCTTTGGCAATATCCAACTCGGGTTTCATTCTGATCGCCTTAATATAGGGGTAACCCGCCGCCTCACATTGCTCAGGCGATTCTTGACCATGAAATTGCAAAAGATCGATAGGTAATTCGCTGGTTATTGTTTGCATCGATGCCGGTGTTGCATCTACGGTTAATGCCACCACCGAGACAAAGGCGGGTATGACCGAGCAAATCTTCGCCGCCTGAGCCACGCTAACTGACCGTGGGCTGGGCTCATAAAACACCAGACCAATAGCATCAGCGCCTGCTTCAACAGCCACTAATGCATCATCGGGATGGGTTATGCCACAAATTTTTATTCGGGTGCGAGTCACGGCAGGCTTCACAGATTAAAGTGTTTTAATAATCAACCAATTAAGACCGCATATGGTAACAAACACCAACACAGCTGTCTGCATCAACGATACTTAAAAACCCGCTAAAAAGAAGGGGCCGGAGCCGGATGAGGGCAATTGAAAAGACTCGGGATAAGTCACCCCTACCAAGTACAAACCAGAGGGTGGCGCGGTTACGCCGGCGACTGTACGATCTTTGGCTAATAACACCTCTTCTGCCCAAGTAACTGGCTTTATGCCGGCGCCTATGGCAATCAAAACACCAGCGATATTACGCACCATATGATATAAAAAGGCATTGGCTTCTATATCGATAACGACCATATCAGCGCAACGACTGACTTTGAGAAAATGCACATTGCGCATCGGAGTGTTGGATTGGCAGGCAACCGCCCGATAGGAAGTAAAATCCAGCTCACCCAAGAGTGCCTGTCCAGCTTGATGCATAGCCTGCACATCGAGAGGACGATTCTCCCAAGTAACACCGCCAGACAATAAAGCAGAACGCGCCGGAGTATTTAAAATAATATAACGATAACGCCTGGCTGTGGCTGAGAAACGCGCATGAAAATCGTTAGCAACGGGTTTTGCCCAATGAATGGCAACTTGCGGCGGTAAATGCGTATTGCCACCACTCACCCAGGCCTTTTCATCGCGCTCACAGGGACTGTCAAAATGCACAATTTGATGACTGGCATGAACACCGGCATCGGTTCTGCCTGCGCATTGCACACTAATCGGTGCATTGGCAATATGGCCAAGCGCTTGCTCAAGCGCCTCCTGCACGGTGGCTACTTGCGGTTTACGCTGACTCTGCCAGCCATGAAAAGCACGGCCGTCATAGCTAACCGCCATGGCCACGCGATCCCCCTGATTAAATCGTGCGGTAAAAGCCGGTTTATTCATAACAAAAAAGGTCAGGAGAAATAATCAGATTAATTACGATCAAAGTGTTAAATACGCTCGGATAAGGCTTGCGCCTCCAGCTTTTGTTCGTCGGAGCCCTCTTGCATCACTTCATCGAGAATATCTCGAGCGCCTTCGATATCACCCATATCCATATAGGCCCGAGCCAAGTCTAATTTGGTCGCCACCTCGTCGGTGTCAGCCAAGAAATCAAAACCGTTATCGTCAGCCTGCTCAGGGGTCTCGCTCGCACTGCTTGCACTCGTCAGTGGATCGGGTGCAGTGTCCAACGAGAGATCCAAGTTAGCATCAGTAGTATCCAGCTCTAATATTTCACTTTC
>NZ_CAXAHB010000039.1:0-18641 GCF_963968385.1 uncultured Oceanicoccus sp. | reverse complement strand
TCGGGTTGTAAACGGTTGACCGGTTGATTTTGCATCGTTGTTTCCGTTGTTGTTTTCGTCGCAGTTATACGTAGTGATCGACTAGCATAATAATATAAATCGCCATTAAGTAGACCAAGGAATACTTAAACGTGGCCATAGGGGCGCCCAGTTTATCTCGCATAATAGCGATTGAGTAATAAAGATGGATAACACCAAGAATAACGGCGCCGGCCAGATAGACTAAGCCCGATAAGCCGGTAGCGAAGGGCAGTAGGCTCGCAGCAATCAGCACAAAGGTATAAAGAAGGATATGAAATGCCGTGTATTCAACACCGTGAGTCACTGGCAACATGGGAATAGCGGCTTTGGCATAGTCTTCTTTACGGTTAATCGCTAGCGCCCAAAAGTGTGGCGGGGTCCAAGCAAAAATAATTAGAACCAGAAGTAGGGCATGGCCATGAATTTCATTATTAACCGCGGTCCAACCCAGTAGCGGAGGGGCCGCACCGGGCAGGCCACCGATGACGATATTTTGTGGTGTGGCGCGCTTTAACCACAGGGTATAAATCACCGCATAACCAATTAATGAAAACAACGTTAGCCATGCTGTTAGCGGGTTGGTAAACATCAATAAAACCGCTATGCCAGCAACGCCTAACACCAGAGCGAATATGCCCGCTTGCGTCTGACTGATTCTGCCTTGAGCCACAGGACGTTTTTTGGTGCGGTTCATCAGTGTATCAATACGCTGGTCCACCAGATGGTTAACCACCGCGCCACAGGCCGAACATAAACCAATACCCAAGTTACCAAAAATTAAAATATCCAATGGCACCACGCCGGGCACTGACATAAACATGCCGATGGCCGATGTCAGCAACATGAGGTACACCACATTGGGCTTGGTTAATTCGTAGTAATCCGCCCAAGTCGTGGGCGAATTCAAGGACTGGCTGGCTGGCTCTGACATGCTCAAAAATCTCTACACTATTTTTTAGTCGAGTTTACTGCGCTAGCTTTGCAGTAAACACACGGTGGTTTAAGGTCACCATGGTAATCAGCAGCAGGGCGCCGACCAGATTATGCGCCACGGCAATAGAGACTGGGAAGTGGAAAATAATATTCCCCAGACCCAGAGCAAGCTGCAGTGTTAGCACGCCGAGAATGACTGAGGCCATCGCGCGAGTTTCTGGCAAGCCTATGCGCTTGAATAAAATACCAATCAAACAGAGTAAGTAGATCGTGGTAATAATTGCGCCGACTCGATGGCTAAAGTGAATCGCAATACGCGCTTCGTTGTCCATAATTCCGCCAAGGTAGTTAGGGCCAATACTTTGTGTGACGTTAAAGCCTTCATTAAAATCCATCGCTGGCAGCCACTGGTTTTGACAGGTGGGCAAATCCGGACAAGCGACGGCGGCATAGTTTGAGGTGGTCCAACCGCCCAGAGCAATTTGGATAAAGACAATCACTAAACCAATCACTGCCCAGTGACGGAAAGCCTGCAGTTGTTGCAGCTTGACTGCCGGCACTTGCCAGTGAACATTATTCAGCCGTAACGTTAATAACCACAGCAAACTAAATATCGTAAAGCCGCCCAAAAGATGTGAGGTAACAACTTGTGGCCACAGCTTTAAGGTGACCGTCCACATACCAAATAAGCCCTGCAAAATAATCAACGCTAACAAAAACGCTGGCAGCTTAAAGGGCAGGGTGGATGTCCTCCGTTTTAAACCTAAATAGGCAAGTGTGAGTATTGTGACTGCAACCGATGCCACCGCATAAGGTTCCATCGATTCACCAACAACGGCAGTCACGGCGGTTAACGCTATATTGGCAACTAACAATGCGCCAACGGTTTTGACGGGTTGCTCTTGTTCGCGGCGCAGAACGGCCAAAGTAAATATACCCACCGTGATAAAACCCAAAGCCTTAGCAAAATACCGATGAACCATTTCTGGCCAAGTTTTATCATGCTCCACAGGCATCTCAGGATAAGCCTGATTCGCTGCCGTCACTTCATCGGCGCTGGTAGGCCATAACAGATGACCGTAACAGCCTGGCCAGTCCGGACAGCCCAGGCCAGCATCGACTAAGCGGGTAAATGCGCCCATACCCAAAACAAAAACCGCACAGATACAGGCTATCAGTGCCAGTTTAAAGCCGGGCAAACGATTTTCAGGAGAATTAAATAACGCCATTTATCTTGCCTATGTTGTTTTACTTAATCAGCCGCTTCATATCTCGAACAACGGCCTTGCCCAAAGTGTTCAATGTATCCTGCTCGGTATTTTCTGCCTCATAATGCATCATCAACCAACCGCGCGGATCGACCACATAAAAGGTGTTCGCTTTAAAGGGATCGATTTTGACCGGTGAAAACAGTTGTTTAACGTCGTTATCATTCAGTGAGATAACATCAATACCCATATACTCCGTTTTGAACCGCTGTTGCAAAACGTTATCAATACCATTGTTGGTCACATAAATTAATCGCACACGATGCATTTTTTTGGCCAAAGCAACAATACTTTGCCTGGCGAGGTAAAGCATACGCTCGCAATTATCTTGGCAATACTGGTCACCGAAAACCACAAAAGCCCACTTGGGTTCTGGCTGAGTATAATCAAAAGCTTCACCATCAAGCTTTACCAAAGGCAGCTCGGTAAATTGCAACGGAGGAACTACCAACTCACCATTATTGACCGTACCTAAATCAACGGCTTTGGAAGAGACCAAAAAATATAACCCCGTTGATACAATCAATACCAGTGCCGGTATACCAAAGATACCCAAAATCACTCGACGATTTTTTCTGTTTTGATCAATGTCCTGTTGTGAGTTAAAACCTTGCTCTGACACTTATGTAACCTCTGTTTTGTTACGTTTAATGAATGACCATAGATTGGTGTTGGCCAACAGGCCGATGACCAACAAGGTCACTGCCATAGCAAACCACTGTACGGCATAGCCGGTATGTTTTTCCGGCTGTAAATTGACTACCACCCAGTTGGGGGCATAACTGGCAGCTGAGTCTTGTTTGATCCGCACGCTGTACGGAAATAAGCCTTGTGCAAATTCGGGTTGTAGCTGTTCTATATCGAGCGACTGCATCACTCGTGGCCAACCCGCGACCCGCTCATCTGCCAATACCATGACATCGCCCTGCGGCACATAAACCTCCGCTCTGAGTGTGGTTTCACCGGTGATAGCTTTTATCTCTGGCAGGCTACGCCGGGAAATATCGCCCTGCAACCAGCCGCGGTTAACCAAGACAATGGTGTCGCTGGCTGCCAATTGAAACGGCGTTATTATCTCATAGCCAAAGCGACCCTGATAAATCCGATTGTCTAATAACAGCTGTTTCTCATTTAAAAACTTTCCACGTAAGGTCACCGGCTGATAGCGCAGATCGGCCTGGCTATCTAGCGTCTCCAGTGCCGCTGGTTCGGCGAGCTGGCGCTGCTCAAAGAGCTGCTGTAGCAGGCGTTTTTCCTCGGCCCTGTCCAGCTGCCAAAATCCCAAAGAGACCACCAATGGCATCAGCAATACTGCCAACAGGCTAGCGCGCCAGTTGGGGGTAAATTGTAATCGCTTTGAGCTAAATTCTGACATATAAAAAATCAATTTGACTGAGTTATAATAGCGCTGTTATCGGCATATTATCTATCAGCACCTTGGGGGTCCGCCTATGTGGTTAAAAGTGGTTATTGTGTTACTGTTTATTGCTCTGACTATCAGTTTATTTACCAGCCTGAGCTTTCTGATTAAGGATCAAGCGGCCGGCAATAATGATAACAGCCGTAAAACGTGGAACGCACTGACAGTACGTGTTGTATTGGCAGCCTTACTGGTGAGCTTGTTGTTTTACGGTATCTTTACTGGCCAACTGGGTTCCAATGCCCCTTGGGATGCCCGTTATAAAGATAAAATCATTCCCGCCGCCGAACAAACACCCTGATTTCCTTATCCTTTAAACGTAAAAAACGGTTGTGGTATTAGCTCCACAACCGTTTGATTCTCTCGCCTGACTGACTTATAGAATGTAAACGAATAGGAACAGCCCTACCCAAACAACATCAACAAAGTGCCAGTACCATGAAGAGGCTTCAAAGCCGAAGTGATCTTCAGGGGTAAAATGCTTTGACTTGGTAGAACGCAGCCACTGAATCAGCAGCATAATCATACCCATACAAACGTGGAAGCCGTGGAAGCCAGTCAACATAAAGAAAGTTGAACCATAGATACCCGATGACAGATATAAACCGTATTCAACATAGGCTTCGTGATATTCCAGATACTGCAGGTACACAAATAATATACCCAGAGCAACGGTGATGCCCAACCAAAGATTAAACTTCTTACGGTCATTGTCTAACAAGCCCAAATGCGCGATATGCGCTGTAACCGAAGAGGTTAACAGTACAATGGTGTTCCACATTGGCAACCAGTGCAGAATGTTATCCCAACCGGGGAAGCTCAAATTTCTCTCTGGGCCGGTCATAACGCCATTGTTGGCCACCACTTGATTGCTAATGCCCACAGCATCTTGGGGCGTTTCCATCAACGGCCATGAGTAACTGAAGCCTTCCCAGATCAAGCCGTTCATACGACCACCGTCACCTTCACCACCCAACCAAGGGCCGGCCAAGTTACGAACGTACCAAAGCGCGCCAAAGAAGGCGGCAAAGAACATCACTTCTGAAAATATAAACCATTGCATACCAATAACGTATGACTGTTTTAACTGACCGCTGTTCATGCCCGCACGATTTTCAACAATCGTCTGGCGGAACCAAGCAAATAGGGTGGCTAGAAATAACACCAGACCGGTAAGGAAGATAAACCAAGAGTTGGTATCTGCTGCTACGCCGGTTTTGATGGTCGACAATCTATCATTCAATACACTGGCGGCGCCGAATAGCGCTGTAAACAAAGTCAAACTGGCAAATATCGCTAGCTTGCTTTGCTCGGGAACGTAATAGCTCTCGTAATCTGAATTGTTCTGGCCTGACATTTTTTTTCTCCGTTTATTTCGCTGCTAGTTAGCAGTGAAAGAAATAGGCTTTTTGTTTTAACGTATGGCAACGCTGGTTTCAGTTTCAACCATCGATGTCACATCAAAAATGGTATATGACAAGGTAATGCTTTTTATATCGGCCGGTAAATCTTGATCGACTATAAATTGCAGTGGCATTTCTGTTTCAGCACCGCCTTCTAATGGTTGGTGGTTGAAACAAAAACATTCGGTTTTATGAAAAAACTCCGCCGCCCTTGCTGGCGATATGCTCGGCACTGCCTGAGCCACCATGTTCTTGGCGATCGGATTTTTGGCATAATACACCGTGTCGTTAACGGCGCCGGGGTTCACCCTCAATACCGTATCGGTTGGCCGAAATTCCCAAGGCATGCCATCGTTATTAGTCGCTACAAATGAAACTCGAATTTCGCGACTGGTATCAACAGCGGCTTCCACCACACGATAACGTTCACCACTGGTTTTGCCGTTAATACCTAAGGCATCACAAAGCGCTTCGTATAACGGCACCATGACCACAAATACAAAGGCGAACATAACAACAACAACGATCGATAATTTACCGACGGTCTTGGCAACTCCCGCTGCCTCATTGTTTGTTGGCATATCCGCCATTTTTACCTCTTTACGTCATATTACTATCGACTTACAACACGCGTTCTACAACACCGCTATTTAATTTGCGGTGGTGTAGAAAAGGTGTGGTAAGGCGCGGGGGTTGCAACGGTCCACTCCAGACCTTCTGCACCTTCCCAAGTTTTTTCTTCACTGGTTTTCTCACCTGACGTAATGGTGCGAACCACATTGAATAAGAACAACAATTGCGAAGTACCGTAGATAAACGCACCCACTGAAGACATCGTATTGAAGTCAGTAAATTGCAAGGCGTAATCAGGAATACGACGCGGCATACCCGCCAAGCCTAGGAAATGCTGCGGGAAGAACGTCAGGTTAAAGCCGATAAATGAGATCCAGAAATGAGCTTTACCCATGTTCTCGTTGTACATACGACCACACCACTTGGGCAACCAGTAATAAACCGCAGCCGACATACTAAAGACGGCTCCCGCAACCATGACATAATGGAAGTGAGCAACAACAAAGTAGCTATCGTGATACTGGAAATCTACAGGTGCCAACGACAGCATAACACCGGTGAAACCACCTACCGTAAACAGGAAGACAAAACCAATACAGAATAGCATCGGCGTTTCAAAGGTCATTGCACCCTGCCACATGGTAGTGATCCAGTTAAAGACCTTAACCCCAGTTGGCACCGCAATCAGCATGGTGGCGTACATAAAGAATAACTCACCCGCAATCGGCATACCGACGGTATACATATGGTGAGCCCACACGATAAACGACAGAAAGGCGATCGACGCTGTTGCATAGACCATTGAGTCGTAACCAAATAGCGGTTTACGCGCAAAGGTGGGGATAATTTGAGAAACCACACCAAACGCAGGCAGGATAATGATGTAAACCTCTGGATGACCGAAGAACCAGAAAATATGCTGGAACAATACCGGATCACCACCACCAGCAGCTGAGAAGAAGCTGGTGCCGAAGTGAATATCCATCAACATCATCGTTACCGCACCCGCAAGCACTGGCATCACAGCAACCAATAGGAAGGCCGTAATTAACCAAGTCCAGACGAACATCGGCATTTTCATATAGGTCATGCCAGGCGCACGCAAGTTAACGACTGTAGCAATAATATTGATAGAACCCATGATTGACGACAAGCCCATCAAGTGAACACCGAAGATAAAGAAGGTCACGGTGTCTGGCGCATAAGTGGTTGATAATGGTGCATAGAATGTCCAACCGAAGTTTGGCGCTCCGCCTTCCATAAATAATGTTGAAGCCAACAGTAAAAAGGTTGGAGGAAGAATCCAGAAACTTAGGTTATTCATTCTTGGTAACGCCATATCAGGCGCACCAATCATCATTGGAATTAACCAGTTCGCCAAGCCAACAAACGAAGGCATGATGGCACCGAATACCATCACCAAACCGTGCATGGTGGTCATCTGGTTAAAAAATTCAGGCTCTACAATTTGTAGCCCTGGTTGAAATAGTTCTGCACGAATAATCATGGCAAAAGCGCCGCCCATAATAAACATGGCGAAGCTGAACCAAAGATACATCGTACCGATATCTTTGTGGTTGGTGGTTGTTACCCAACGCATTAATCCTGTTGTAGCAGGCCCGTGCGCACCCATTGTGACTCCTCCTACTGACCTTGCTTAAAGTTATAAACATCGATGGGCTGAATAATATCGCCCATATTATTGCCAAAGGCATTGCGCTGATAGGTAATCACCGCCGCCATATCGACATCATTTAGCTGAGCACCAAAGGCCTGCATCGCAGAACCGGGCACACCGTTAATGCCGATATCAAGATGTTTGGCAATCTCGCCAGTAGCTATTGGGCTACCTGCGATGGGCTTACCAATACCACCTTCGCCGTTGACGCCATGACAAGCAGCACAGTACTGATTATGTACCGCTTCACCCGCAACCATCTGCTCATCAAGGGTGAACTGCTTGTCCATTAAGGCTTTTATTTCAGCCGCTTTCGATTTTTTGTCTGCCACCCAAGCATCGTATTCGTCTTGTTCGACGACATTAACCACGATAGGCATATAGCCGTGCTCGCGACCGCAAAGTTCAGCACACTGGCCTCGGTATACGCCTGTTTCTAGCGGCTTGGACCAAGCTTCATTAATAAAGCCGGGAATCGCGTCTTTTTTCACTGCCAATGCGGGCACCCACCAAGCGTGGATAACGTCATTCGCTGTGACTAGGAAGCGCACCTTTTTGTTGACCGGAAGCACAACCGGCTCGTCTACTTCTAATAAGTAGTGCTCGCCCTTGTTGTCTTCGTTATAAATCTCAGTTTTACCGGTACGCAGGTTGCTGAAGAAAACGACATTGTCGCCCGCTTCATCAATATATTCATACTTCCACTTCCACTGATAACCGGTCACCAGAATATCCAGATCGGAATCATCGAAGTCATAGACTTTGAGTAGCGTGACTGTGGCTGGAAAAGCCATCACGATAAGAATAATAAAGGGAACAATAGTCCAGGCGATTTCTATCGCCGTACTTTCGTGGAAAGTCGCTGGCTTAACGCCCTTTGACTTACGGTGCGCGAACACCGAATAAAACATCGCGCCAAAAGTGACTATGCCAATGACTACACAAATCCAGAAAACGATCATATGCAGACCGTAAATTTCTGCCCCGACCTCGGTAACGCCTGGCGTCATATTGATCTGCCAGCGTTGAGCTTCTTCTGCCCAGGCACCTGTACTCACAAAACTGAGCAGTAATAGCACAGGACTAAGCGCCAGCTTGTAAAGCCGTTTCGCTTGTAAATGCATTTCCCGTGTCTCCATATTTAAATGTTAAAAATTACCCCAGAATCCGGACCGCTAATATCGTCTCTGATAAGCACCGAGACAAACCAAATACTGGCTCACCGGAGCAATATAGCAGTGACTTTCGTCCTTGTGACTATTTACTTACTGCCTAGATCGAGGCCTTGTGAGCCTGATTGAGCGGTTTTTTCGTCTAAAAACCGGCCCTAATGGACCCACTTTTGACGATTTAATAGCGATTTTTTCGGCATTCACAGCTTCTGAGTGCGACAAAACGCCGCGATTATACTCACCTTTAACAAAACAGGCCACCATAACAATATGAAAATTGTGGGATAAATGGATACTGTTAGCCCTGGCCGCCTTAAAAACGCTCAATATTTAATCACTGCGGTGATTGGCAGGCTGTTTTTGCTGGAAGCTTAGGTTTTGGCCGCCATCGCCTCATTGCCCCCAGTAGCCATAGAATTAAGGCAATAGTCCACATTGAGCCCGAACCACTCTAGCGAAGTTGCTATTTTGTACTAGCCTTATTGCATATATCTGATTATTTTTTAGTTTGGGCTCGCCCCATAGCGCATACGTTAGCGCCGCCCAGAAAGAGGAACACCCTTGTCCACCGATGCTATCCGAGACGCCATTGCCTTAGCTAGGCTGCATGAAGAACAACATGGCGATATGGCCATGTTGCTCGAGCGACATGTAAAAAATCATATCCATTTTACTATTCAGCTTCCTGAGTCTGAGGCTACAGCCAATCTAGTCGATTTTATTATTGCCTATATTGAACATGTGCCTGATTTTATTGATGCGGCCAGAGCCATTACTCGTGAGGCTAATATTCAAGAATATACCGAGCCGTTTTTAAAATTGGCCGAAGATTATTTTTTAAAGCCGCCTGAAATAATCTCTGGCCATATCGGCCTAGATGAATTGATGGATGAAGCCTATTTGGCGCATCGGCTGATAGAGGAAGTTAACGACCGATTTATGAGCCACACATCGATTCCGTTAGTACCGATGGACATGACGATGTCGAATTTAATTGTGCACAGCATTATTGGCGAACCATTTGCCAATGAGCTAGATGAAGCCGTGCATTATACGGTCGAGCGTACTATGCTAAAAGAACACGTTTATGAAAAGCCTGAATTTAAAGCCTATGTTGCCCAGCATAAAAATAATGACTGGGAAAAAGAACAACAACACTGGCCCTGTTTGATCGATCAACTAGCGATTAATTTGCAGTTTACCCATTTATAACTGATGTTTCTTTAAGCTAAAAGAGTAACACTATGACCATAGATTATGGCAGTTTGGTGATCGACAATAGCAGCCTCAGTGATAGTCAGCTCGATGACCTTAGAGATACCAATCAGTTTGCCGTTAAAATGGCAGGACAGATTCGAGCGATGCATAAGCGCAGAAAACTACGCGCACAACGCACCCGCTCGAGGAGACGCTGAAGGTGATTAGTGATCCCGCCGCTTAGCGCCGGGGTTAGGGTCAATAATACTGACTACCTGCACCTCATCCTCATGCGCCAGTGGCGCCTCACCCGGACGCGGCTGGTTAACCCGCGTAACCACTTCATCGGCATCTATAGCCTGAGGGCCCTCGTCAGTCATAATATCGCTATAACCACAGCTCACACACTCCCTGACCTGTTGGCCATCGCCATTGTCATACATAACTAACTTATCCATTTCGGCACAGCGTGGGCAAACCGCGCCAGCGATAAACCGTTTTATTATTTTTTGTTCACTCATGCTACCGCCTTGTTGATAACAATACCGCTGTGTCGAAGCAGGGCATCAACACGGGGTTCACGCCCACGAAAAGCAGCAAATAGGTCTAGCGGCTGCTTCGATCCACCGCGCTGAAGAATTTCACGCAGAAAACTTTCGCCTGTTGCCCGACTGAAGATGCCCTCTTCTTCAAAACGGGAAAAAGCATCAGCCGATAACACCTCTGCCCATTTGTAGCTGTAGTAACCCGCCGCATAACCCCCTGCAAAAATATGGCTAAAGCCATGCTGAAAGCGGTTGAACTCAGGCACTGGGACAACAGAAACTTTTTCTCGCACTGCATCTAATACGGCTTGAATGGGCTTGGGGTTCTCTGGTGAATAATGATGGTGCATTAATATATCAAATAAAGAGAATTCTAACTGTCTAACCATTTGCATGCCGGATTGAAAGTTTTTCGCCGCTAGCATCTTTTCTAGCAGCTTATCCGGTAGCACTTCGCCGGTTTTATGGTGGCCAGAAATCAGTGGGATCGCCGCTTTTTGCCAACACCAATTTTCCATAAACTGGCTAGGTAATTCTACCGCATCCCAGGGCACGCCATTAATTCCCGATACTGCCGCACAATCAATCTCGGTTAGCATATGATGCAAGCCATGACCAAACTCATGGAACAGGGTGGTGACTTCAGCGTGAGTCAGCAATGATGGAGTGCTTGCTGTCGGCGGCGTAAAATTACAGGTTAAAAACGCCACCGGTAGTTGTTTTTCCGTGGTGCTGAGATTACGGCGCACACGACAGTCCGCCATCCACGCGCCACCACGCTTATGCTCACGGGCAAAAATATCCAAATAAAATTTGGCAATCACCTCGCCGTTGCGTTGCAAATGATAAAATCGAACATCCGGATGCCAAGTTTCAATACCGGCTACCTCAACACATTCAACCCCAAACAGGGTGTTTACGATCGCAAACATTCCTTCTATCACTTTAGCCGATGGAAAGTATGGACGGAGTTCTTCTTGGGATAAACAGTATTTTTCCAATCGCAATTTTTCGCTATAAAAGGCGATGTCCCATGCCGATAATTGTTTTACGCCTAAGCTCTTGGCGAAATCTTCTAGCTCCTGAAAATCTTTTTTCGCAACAGCCGTACTTTTATCAGCAAGGTCAGTTAAAAACGCTTCAACCTGTTCCGGCGACTCTGCCATTTTTGTCGCTAAAGAAAGTTCTGCATAGTTGTTAAAGCCTAACAAGAGTGACAGCTCATGGCGCAGCGCTAAAATAGCATCCATCAACTCGCTATTATCCCATTGGCCCGCATTGGGTCCTTGATCTGATGCCCGCGTGGTATAGGCGATATACATTTCTTTGCGTAGCTCGGCATTGCTGCAGTATTGCATTAACGGCAGATACGCAGGCATATCCAGAGAAATTAAATAGCCGGTTAACTCTTTTGCGGCTGCCGCCTGCTGATAACCTTGCAACACCGATTCGGGAATGCCGGCTAATTCAGCGACATCTTCTATATGTTTGCTCCAGCCTTGTGTAGCATCCAATACATTATTAGAAAATTTCGTTGATAGCTCCGCCAATTGTTTTTTAATTTCGCCATAACGTCGCTGCTGATTCGCCTCCAGCGCAACACCCGACAGCTTAAAGTCACGCAGCGCATTATCTACTGCTTTTTTCTCGGCCTCATTAAGCTGCCCGTAGACATCGCTTTCTGCCAACTGGCTATAGGCACGATAGAGCGCGGCATTTTGGCCCATCTCGGTGGCATATTCGGTAAGTTTTGGCAGGCAGGCGTTATACGCGTCACGCAAAGCAGCTGAATTTTTTACGCCATACAAATGACTGATCGGCGACCAAAGCTGCTCTAGCTCATCACCCCATTGTTCCATAGCCGCTAAAAATGATTTTCCCACAGCCTGTTCACGGTCTAACAGATCAGCAATGCGCTGCCGATTTTTTGCTAATAACTGATCGAGCGCAGGCTCGATATGCTCTACCTGAATACTGGAAAAAGCGGGCAGCAATGATGCTTGTAATAAAGGGTTTGACACTATTTTTAAACCTCAAAATATGGATTGTGTAAAACCTTCTAGCCGCTCTATTTTATAGAACGCGGCCAAAGGCAGGGGTAAGGTTATCAACTTACTATAAGGCGTTATCTCAACGCCACTGGTTACTAAGGTAAAGGGGCCAGCCTCTTGGCTTGACGTAGAGATTTTATAATAACCATGGGTTAATACGGGTGAATATAATGCATAGCCTTTCTCTTTGGCTTTTAGTTGATAACCCGCATAGGGTTTTGCCAAAGGCTCACCAATAAAAACGCCCTGACCCGGCATGACGACACTTTTCCAATAGGCTTCAATTAAAGATGCACCCTGCAAATAATGGATCATGGCAACTAATGGATTGGGAAATTTTTCTAAAAAGTTACAGGGCTCAACTACCGTGCCATAGCTGCCAGTGGCGCCGCCCTCGAGCCATCGCAGCGCACTCATTTGAGCGCTATTGGTCAACTTTCCTCCCGTTGAGGTCAGATGGTCTGCCATAGCTCCCGGCAAAAATTGATTGCTCTTTATGCTGTCGATAAACTTTTTGCCGGTAAAATAAAACATGATCTGCGTTTTGTTTTTTATCGCGTCAGTCTTGATGCTATTAATCGATATTTGCTCTGCTAGTAACGCCTCAACAAAAGGAAATACTTTTTTGCGTACGCTACGATTTTTATCCGAAGTTTCTACCAAATAGGCAAAGGCTTCATGGTCTTCAAGCACCGCCTGTCCGTCGGCGGCAATACCGCGATCTATTAGGGCTTTGGCCTGAGCAAAACTGGTTGCCGCCAATAGCATGGTTGGACGAATGCCTAAATCATCATAGGGCTTTAAGCTTGTAGACCCAGCATAACGACTCTGGGCCGTCAGCTTGCACCCTTCGGCGCAGTATTGTTTATCAAAGCCCAGTGCAAAAGCCGAGCTAATAGACATGCACCCCACGCGATAGGGGTCAGCCCACGTCAACAGATACGCCTGAATATGCTTTGGCGTTTTGGACTCAACCGTTTTTTGCAGCACAGCAAATTCACCGGGATGCATAACAGATTGACCGGTTTTAAATGAAATAGTGATGATATTTTCTTTAGGAATTTTTCGCTTTTGCTGATAATAGCTAGCAATTTTGACACTGAGCGGGTCCTGCCGATTAACAATAATCGCCAAATCCTTGGCCACCAAACCTGACGCCGGCAGCAGAACAACCGGCTGGCCTTGAGCCTGAACTGAAACGTTCAGCAAATAAACGCTAAAAAAGAAAAGCAACCTGACAAACATTGATTCCTGTGTCCCTACTTTGGGATTACAATAGTGGACTACTGTAACAGCAATTTAAGTGAAGCAAACTATGTCTAGCCAAAATCCCGTCAATATTCGTTCGTTTCAAGGCATATGGCCGACGTTAGAGCAGGGTGCTTATGTTGATCCCGCCGCCATCGTTATCGGTGATGTTGTATTGGGCAGGGATGTTTCTATTTGGCCTTTGGTCGTTATCAGGGGCGACGTCAACAAAGTTCGCATTGGCGACAGAAGCAATATTCAGGATGGTTCCGTTATCCATCAATCAAGGCCACGACCGACCAACCCAGAGGGTTATCCCGTTATTATTGGTGAAGATGTGACTGTCGGCCATAAAGTGATGTTGCATGGCTGCAAGATTGGCAACCGCGTTCTGGTAGGCATGGGCGCCATTGTGCTCGATGGTGTCGTGATCGAAGACGACGTTATTGTCGGTGCCGGTGCTTTGGTCACCCCCGGCAAAACACTAAAAAGCGGCTTTCTTTATACGGGCAGCCCCGCCCGCCAAGCCCGACCGATTAAAGCGGGAGAAATCGAGCACTTCACACAAACAGCACAAAACTACGTCGTTCTCAAAAATCAGTATTTTGCAGAACAACAATAAGTCTATCTTGGCGAAATAACTTTTTCTGCACCATAAACCTTATGGTGATTGCCCCTTATTGACTGGCTTCCAATTGCTCACGAACTGCATCAATCACTGGACGGGTGGTTGGGCGGGTGCCACGCCAAACACAAAACGATTCTGCTGCCTGCTCAACCAGCATGCCCAAGCCATCAGACACTGCCCAAGCGGCATTTTCTGCGCCCCAGCGCATAAAAGGCGTGGGGGCTGCACTGTACATCATATCGTAGCAACAACCTTCGTCGGTTAAGGCATTGGTTGGTAGCGGCGGTAGCTCCCCGACTAAACTAGCACTGGTGCCATTAATAATTAAATCGTACTGATTGGCATTTAACGCTTCAAAGCTACAGGCTCCGACACTGCCAAAAGCGGAAAAATCCCGCGCTAGTTTTTGTGCTTTTTCTACCGTGCGATTTGCAATTAACACTTGGCTTGGCTTGCGTTTCATGAGTGGCGCCAGCACTCCGCGAATGGCACCCCCTGCACCCAATAATAAAATCCGTTTATCGGTCAGCTCCCAAGCTAAATTGTCACAGATATCCCTGACCAGACCATCGCCGTCGGTATTATCACCATAGATCTTGCCATCTTCCTGCAAGGCCAGTGTGTTAACAGCACCAGCTAGGCGCGCACGGTCACTAAGCTCATCGGCAAAGTGATAAGCTTCTATTTTAAAAGGCACGGTGATATTTAAGCCTTTACCGCCGTTATCAAAAAAACTTTTTGCGGCATCCGCAAATTTACCAACATCCACTTTAACTGCACGATAGCTGAGCTGCTGCTCGGCCTGTGCGGCAAACATACGGTGAATCTGCGGCGACTTGCTATGCTTAATCGGGTTGCCGAAAACGGCATATTTATCGGTTGCGGTCATAATTTACTCTTGGGGGCTTCACTGTGGGTTACACCCAATTTCTATTGATTAAAAATTGACTAATCAGCTTTTCTTCAGGGCTTGCTGCTTCAGCCTGCCAGTTATATTCCCACCGCACTAACGGCGGCAGTGACATCAAAATCGATTCGGTGCGGCCGTTAGACTGTAAACCAAACACCGTGCCACGATCGTGGACTAAATTAAATTCAACATAACGACCGCGGCGATAAAGCTGAAACTCTCGCTCACGCTCACCATAAGGCGTGGCCTTTCGTCTGGTGACAATAGGCTGGTAAGCCTCAATATAGGAATCGCCTACGCTACGCATAAATTCAAAACAGTGATCAAAACCGCCTTCATTTAAATCATCATAAAAAAGACCACCAATACCACGGGGCTCTTGGCGATGGGCGAGGTAGAAATACTCATCGCACCATTTTTTATACCGCGGGTAGAGATCAGCACCAAAATGATCGCAGGCATTTTTAGCGGTTTGATGCCAATGAATGCAATCTTGTTCAAAGCCATAGTAGGGGGTCAGATCATAACCGCCACCAAACCACCACACTGGTTTTTCGCCTGCTTTCTCGGCAATAAACAATCGTATATTCATATGGCTGGTAGGGACGTAAGGATTTTCCGGGTGCATCACCAATGACACCCCCATCGCCTGAAAACTGCGACCCGCTAATTCGGGCCTGGCTTGAGTGGCTGACGGCGGCATTTTCTGGCCAAACACATGGGAGAAATTAACGCCGCCCTTTTCAAACACCGCGCCATGACTGATAACTCGCGAACGACCACCGCCGCCTTCGGGACGGTCCCACTCATCTTGTTGGAAACTGGCTTTACCGTCCTCTTCTTCCAGGCGAGCACAAATAGCATCCTGCAGTTGCAGCAGATAGTTTTTTACTTGATCGATCGCTATCTCTGACATGGAAAATCTACTTTTATTAGACGGCTAATTTGACTGGGCGATGACCATACCACTAAACAGCACGGATGACTTTATCAGATATCAAGTCGCGTATTTCAGAAGGCTTGGCATTGGCCTTTAACTGGCCCGGCAGAATAAAATCCAAACCCTGATGGCCCAGATATCGCCGCAGTTGCCACGGCCATTGGCGGGTAGCTTCGCCGCTAATATTGGCTGAGCTTGAAACTATAGGGCCGCCGACTTTGGTACATAATTCAACAGTTAGTTTGTGGGTACTTACTCTCAGCGCTACGCTGTTAAAATCACCCCTTATCCAGCTTTTAGCGACACCATTGTCAGGCACTAGCCAAGTGGTTGGGACGTTGGTGGGCTGGCTAAATTTGCTAACTAGACTTTGGTCTAGGCCCGCTAAATAGGGGGCAAATTGTTCAGCCGAAGCCGCAATCAGAATCAATCCTTTCTCGACCGGACGTTGCTTAAGTGCCAGCAATCGACCAACGGCACGAGGGTTATCTGGATCACAACCAAACCCCCACACCGTCTCGGTAGGATAAGCAATCACGCCGCCGGCCTGAATGGCATAGGCCGCCCGCCGCAGATTTATCGAACCATTAATAATAGCCATACTGGCCAAGGCGATTAGCCTTTTAGTTTTTCCTGCAAGGCAACATCTTTAGCGATAACAGCTTGCGCATTGGCTTCACGCTCAGCAATCAACTTCTGGCCCAGCTCGGCATCGGCGGTTGCTAGAATTTGTGCGGCCAAATAAGCGGCATTTTTAGCACCGGCTTTACCGATAGCCACTGTGGCTACGGGAATGCCACCCGGCATTTGCACGGTGGATAGCAGCGCATCAAGGCCGTCCAGTGACGCATTGATCGGCACGCCAATAACTGGCTTCAAGGTGGCTGCAGCCACCGCACCAGCAAGATGCGCCGCCATACCCGCCGCACAAATAAAGGCACCACAGCCACGCTGATCAGCGGTAGTCACATAGTCGTGAGTCGTTTTAGGTGTGCGGTGAGCAGAGGTCACTTTAACCTCATAATCAATGCCAAAAGATGTTAAAACACCAAAAGCGGGTTCCATTTGCGGCAGATCAGAATCCGAGCCCATTAAGATAGCAACGAAAGGTTTGGTCATGGTTGTGCCCTCACACGAATGCAATAGTTTAATCATTGAGAAAAAGCGCGAAAATTACCCAACTGGGGCTCCGATTGCAAGCAAATTGGGTGTTTTTGAGCTCGATTAAGTCGTCTTTACAATGCGCTGGTAGCAGCCCGCTTTATTTTCCACCCAGCCTTTGAGCTCCAGCGTGGTCAAAACACCGGTTAATTGCGCCAAAGGCCAAGCTATTTGATGTTGTAGCAAATCAATAGCCACCGCATCAAAACCCAACAGGTCGAGCAGTTGCTGCTCAACTGAACTGAGTTCAGCTAAACCACCATCGTCAGACAGTTCGGGTGCTGCAGCCGTTCTCGGCAACCAGCCTTGAAACTCTTCCATCACATCTGCTGCGGTTAAAACCAACTTTGCCCCTTGCTGTATAAGGGTATTAGTGCCATTACTACTACTATTATGTATTGATCCTGGAATGGCAAACACCTCACGACCCTGCTCCATGGCATAGCGCGCTGTAATCAAAGAGCCGCTTTTAAGTGCAGCTTCTATAACTAATACCCCCAAGCTCATACCGCTAATGATTCTGTTACGTTGCGGAAACAGCGGCGGCCGCGGCTCAGTGCCTAGCGCAAACTCTGATATCACCGCACTGTTGTCCGTATTGAGCATTTCATTAAACAGTGAGCGGTTGCTTTTAGGGTAGACTTTATCAACGCCGCAGCCCAACACAGCCAACGTACTGCCTTTAGCCGCCAAAGCACCGCGGTGACACTGCGCATCAATACCCAAAGCCAAGCCACTGGTAATAGTAAAGCCAGCCCGTGCAAACTCATGAGAAAATCGCAAAGCATTGTCGCAGCCTTGCCGGGTGGTATTGCGACTGCCCACCATCGCCAATTGCGGCTGGTTTAATACATTGATATTGCCTCGCACATAGAGCAGTGGCGGCGGGCTGCTAATCTGCTTAAGTAATTCAGGGTAGCAAGCCGAATTAAGCGCAATCAGCTGGACCTCCAGCTTGTCGATGGTTGCCATATCCTGATCAATCAATCGCTGGTTACCGCTTTGGCGCAAGGCGCGCTGTGCAGCCGGAGGGATTTTTAGCGCATGCAGTTGCGCTGCTGAAAGTTGAAAAATCATCTCGGGGTCTTCACTCGCTTTTAACAAACGAGATAATGCCCTTGTGGATAGATGGGGCGTTCTATGAAGGCGGAGCAGGGCCCGCTGTTGCTGGCAAGTATATTGATAATGCATAAATCATCCTTGATCATCATCGAATTAATCGGCATCTAGCCTAGGGGGTTTTAACTTTATCCATTACCGCTAGTGGATGGGTAGCTTTGAGCATCAGATCAGTCCTTTGTTCTGATTCAGTCTATGGCTATTCGATGTTACCGCAGCCCTCCCTATACAGTAATTTTTATTAGTAACCTGATATACTGTAACGGCTTGCTGGCAAATAAATTAGCGTCTTGTTAATGCCAAACCGCTGTACCAAACAATTGATACCAAACAGATTCAGTAAACCATGGCCATTTTAGACATTCTCGAATTCC